>JBCCKJ010000021.1:0-15420 GCA_039027455.1 Pseudomonadota bacterium
ACGCCAGCGCCAGACCCGTCCTGGACGAGCACGATAGAGCCGCTTGTTTCGTGATTGAACAGCTTTGATTGCAGAGACCAGATCGTAATATCGAGCGGTCGGGAAATGGTCAGGAACGCCGTCAGCGTAGCCAGCATAATGGCTATCGCAGCGTGCCTCACTCTAGGGGCAGCCAGAATGGTTTTAGCTCGGTTCAACACTGCGCGTTCCTCAACACGCATCATGGTTACGGGAATAAGGTAAATATCACGTTTGGAAATAGGCCCCTCAAATTGCTGGGTTTTCCTGAAAACGCTCGACTCTCAAGAGCTTTTGGGCGCTTGCCAAACGGTAGGAAGCGCTGCTCGCTGGGGTTTGGACAAGAGCCATTTCAGGCATAGCGCAAATGAGCTGCTCGCGCCCTTTCAAGACAGATGAGGCAAGGGAACCAGCCTACACCAATCTCCCTTGCCCCTCCTAGCGGACCGCTGTGACTTAGCTCGACGCTGTCTGGGCTGACGTTCCGTCGGCATCGACGACTTCGTCGGGCTCAGAGACGATCTCATAGACCTGTTCGTCTTTGTAATAGGTCGCGCGATACAGCACCCCATCGCAAATATAGACGGTCTCATCGTCAAGCTCGGCGCGCTCGCATTCGTCTTCGTCGGGAAGCGTGGCGACATACACAAGGGTCGACGTTGCAAGCGATGCGGTGAAGTACCAACCCCAGCGCGGCCCCCAGTAGTAGCTGCCCCAATAATAATGAGGCGGGCGATAATAGGGAGGCGGATAGTAAGGTGGGCGGTAAAGAGGCGGACGCCAGAGCGGCGGGCGATAATAAGGAGGCCTCCAGCCTGGAGGTCGCGTAATTGGTCGACCGATCGGGCGAGCGGGCCGAGCCACTGGACGGGTGCGTCCCGTACTTGGGCGATTGGCCGCGGGGCGAGAAGAGGGACGGTTCGCACCCTGAGAGCCCGTGTCGACCGGACCGTAAACAGGCCGATCTGGGCGCGAGGTATCTGGCCTTGAAGGACGATTGCCTTCCGGGACCGAAGGACGCGTGGAAGGCCGAGTGGATGGAAGGGTCGAGGGTCGGTTGGACGGCCTCGTTGAAGGGCGAGTGGACGGCCTTGTTGAGGGACGGCTGCGCGTCCGGCTGCGCGCGCCCGAAGGTCTTGCTCGCGATCTTGCCTTGAAGCCCCCAACCTTTTGTGCCCTTAGCCCATCGCCCATTTCTATGGGAACCAGATCACCTGCAGGGACGACGGCAGCGAAGAACGCAAACAGCGCCAGGACAGAAAGCCGCTTCATGAACCGGCTCCTTCCTCGTTGCCAGAGGATGATTCCTCGACAGCCTCCCGTGAAAAAGAAGGCATTGCGATCCGCATCAGCCCTTCGTCCGGCGTGAAACTGATATCTTCGTCGGCGATGTCGAGACCGGTCTGCCAATCCATCATGTTAACACGAAATTGGGGCCACCCCTGCTGATCGGTGCGAGTGCCAACAAGCATCAAGGGAACGGGCCTCTCCGGATCCGCGGATATCCAGACCTGCCAATCATGCACATCACCAACGAAAGAGACATGGTGCACCTCTCGCCCGACGATCTTTGTGGTCTCCAAATAGGCAGCGGCAGTGACACCGCTCGTCAATCGCTCAGGCAGATCATCGGTCAGCATGGTCCATACAGGCAGTTCCAGATCGGTGTCGGACCGCGCGCGATCCACCAGTTCTTCAAACGATCCGTCAAAGGCGGCCGAAGCGTAAAACCCCTGATCAGGGGACGCGACCACAAAGGTCTCCCCATCGAAGTAGAAGTCCCTCAGCGTTAGGCCGCGTTCGGTTCGAGAGGTGAACCCCCGCCCGCGCGCCATGATAGTGGTGCCACTGTTCACGTATGTGATCTTCTCGCGCCCCTCAACCACCGTGTCGCTGGAAATGAACCAATCGAATGAGAAGTTCTGAAGGCTGGAAACATACCCCATCGAACCTTCAAGCAGGTCGAGAGCAACCGGATCGATGGGATTGAATTCTTCCTCAGCAGGCGCGCTATCGGCTTGGTTGTCTTGCGCCATCCCGCTCGCTGGCATGGCTAGAGCCAACGCGGTGGCAAGCACGCAACCAAACACGCGGGTGTGTTTTCCAGAAATCATTGATCCCTCCCTTAGCCCCAAGGCCTTGATATCAGGCCTTGCGGACAGAGCAAGGCGGGGACTCTAATCCCAGCGCGAGGGCCCCGATGCGCAGTTTAGCCGCCAGCGTGATAGAAATCGTAGACTTGCCGGGCCACTTTTTCGCTGACGCCGGGTGCGCGTTGGAGATCTTCTAACGCCGCCGCGCGCACTTTACTGGCCGTGCCAAAGTGCAAAAGCAGCGCGCGTTTACGAGCTGGGCCGATGCCAGGAATCTCATCGAGTGGGCTGGCGGTGATCGCTTTGGAGCGCTTCGCGCGGTGGGCGCCAATAACATAACGGTGCACCTCATCGCGTAGGCGCTGCGCGTAAAACAGAACAGGCGAGTTCGTCGGCAGGGTTTTTTCTCGCCCGTCTGAGAAATGAAACACCTCGCGCCCTTCGCGTCCATGATGCGGACCTTTTGCGATGCCGATAACGGCGAACTCATCGGCAAGGCCGTATTCTTCCAGCACGCTCACTACGCTGGAAACCTGCCCTTTTCCGCCATCGATCAACAGCAGATCAGGGAGAATACTCTCGTGGCCTTTCTTACCGTCAGCGCCGGGAGCTGGTTCGGCTCCCTCAGCGAATTTGCGAAACCGGCGTTGCATCACTTCGCGCATCATGCCGAAGTCGTCGTTCGACTGCGCTTCTCGGATATTGAACTTGCGATATTGCGACTTTTCAAAGCCTTCCGGGCTCGCAACCACCATCGCGCCAACCGCCTTCGCGCCTTGAATGTGGCTGTTGTCGTAAATCTCGATCCGCTCCGGCGCGTCTTCGAGTTCAAGAAATTCGGACAATTCGCGATGCACTTTCGCTTTGGTCCCGCGTTCAGCTAGGCGTCGATCAAGCGCTTCGACCGCGTTGCGTTCCGCCTGTCGCAGCAGTTTGCGTCGATCGCCGCGCTGCGGAATGGTGACCGACACCTTCTTGTCCGCGAGTTCGCTCAGCGCCGCTTCAATGAGCTCTTTTTCGGGCAGGTCGCGATCCACCAGCACGTTGGGGGGTGGCGGCACTTCCTCGTAGAACTGGAGCATCACGTTGGCGAGGACCTGCGCTTCGTCGACCTCTTTGGTGTGGCTGGGGAAGAAGGCACGGTGCCCCCAGTTTTGGCCCCCCCGAATAAAGAAGGCCTGCACGCCCACATGCCCACCCTTGCTCGCCAGCGCGAAGACATCGGCGTCGCCCACCGTGCGCGCGTTTATGGCTTGCGAGCCTTGAATGAAAGTCGCCGCGCGAAGCCGGTCGCGCAGGATGGCAGCGGTTTCGAAATCAAGATCTTCGGCGGCGTTGGCCATCTGCTTTTCGAGGTCCGCCTGCACTTGGCTGGATTTGCCCGCCAGAAAATCCTTCGCCTGTTTGACCAGCGCATCATACCCATCCTCGTCGATCCGCCCGACGCATGGGGCTGAACAGCGCTTGATCTGGTACAGCAAACACGGGCGATCGCGATTGTTAAAGAAGCTGTCGGTACAGCTCCTCAGGAGGAACAGTTTTTGCAGCGCGTTCAGCGTGGTGTTGACGCTGCCCGCGCTGGCGAACGGTCCGTAATAATTGCCCTTGGCCCGCCGCGCGCCGCGATGTTTGTGGATGCGGGGAAACTCATGATCATTGCGCAAAAGAATGAAGGGGAAACTTTTATCATCGCGCAGCAACACGTTGAAAGGAGGGCGAAATCTCTTGATCAGTTGCGCTTCGAGCAGGAGAGCTTCCGCCTCGGAATTTGTCGTCACAATCTCCATCGAACGGCATTGCGAGACCATGCGCATTAACCGCGTGGTCAGCTGGTTGACCTGCGTGTAATTGGCCACCCTCGCCTTTAGGCTGCGCGCTTTCCCCACATAAAGCACGTCCCCACGCGCATCGAGCATTCGGTAGACCCCGGGCGTCGGCTTGAGCGTCGCTACGGTGTTGCGGATCGCCTCGACGCCCGCGTCCAGATTGGGCTGAGCCGACGCGACCGTTTGCGCGGCGCGGCTCTCGTCAAACCGTTCCGCGCCTCTTGGATCATGGGGACTGCCTGCCTTCGCTCTCGACATAGGCCAAAGATAGGGAGTGCAAGGGTGCGTTGGCAATCCGCGCGCGCGCCTCTATCGGCACCTTAGTGAAGACGTACGATGCCATTATACTGGGCGCAGGCGCCGCGGGCTTGATGTGCGCGGCTGTGGCCGGTCAGGCGGGCCAGCGTGTGGCCGTGCTCGAAAAGGCCGAAAAGCCGGGCAAGAAGATCCTGATTTCGGGCGGTGGGCGGTGCAACTTTACCAATCTGGGCGCTGGGCCGGCCAATTATCTTTCGGCCAACCCACATTTCGCCAAATCCGCCCTCGCCCGCTACACGCCCGCCGATTTCATCGAGATGGTCGACGCGCACGGCATCGCTTGGCACGAAAAGACGCTGGGCCAATTGTTCTGCGACGGCTCCGCAAGACAGATCGTCCAAATGCTGCTGGACGAATGCCCGCCAGACAAAGTCGATGTAGTCTGCGACGCCGACGTGACCGCCGTCGCGCACGAAAGCGGCCTGTTCGGGGTATCGGCGTCGGGTAACACCTACTCAGCCCCCGCCCTCGTCATCGCGACCGGCGGGCCATCCATTCCGAAAATGGGCGCGACCGGTTTTGCCTATGATCTCGCGCGCCAGTTTGGCCTTAAGGTCATAGAGCCCCGCCCCGCCCTTGTTCCGTTTACGCTGGGCGGCGAAGACGTGTTGTTTCGCGAACTTTCGGGCGTGTCCGCCCCCGTTCGCGCAACGGCTGGTAAGACCTCGTTCGAAGAGGCGGCGCTGTTCACGCATAAGGGGCTGTCCGGGCCCGCGATCCTGCAAGTCTCTTCCTATTGGAAACCGGGCGAGGCGATCGGAATCGCCTTCTTGCCAAGCGCTGACACCGATTGGCTGCTTGAGGCGAAGCGCGACCGACCGCGTGCAACGTTAAAGTCTGTCTTGCGCGAGCGCTTACCGGATCGTTTGGCCGACGCGTTGGCGGAAAGGATCGGCATCGATCAAGAATTGGGTAATGTATCAGACAAAGCCTTGCGCGCCGCGTCTCAACGTCTCGAGAATTGGCGCTTCTCGCCAAACGGCACTGAAGGGTTCGCCAAAGCCGAAGTCACAATTGGGGGCATCTCGACAGCGGAACTGTCCTCTCAAACGATGGAAGCGAAATCGGTGCCGGGCCTTTACGCCATCGGAGAGGCCGTCGACGTCACCGGGTGGCTCGGCGGATACAATTTCCAATGGGCCTGGGCGAGTGGCGTTGCATGCGCAAAGGCTTTAGCCGAAACTTAGGAAAACCAACGCGAAGGGGAGCGTATGTCGAATATCAGCGTAACAGTGGGGCGGGTCTTGCTCGGGCTCTACTTTCTTTTGCCGGGCCTCATGAAGGCAGCGGGTCCGGCGCAAACGGTGGCCTACATGGAAACTCACGATATCGCGTTCGCAACGCCGCTGATGTGGATTGCGACGGTGACTAACATCCTTGGCGGGCTGTTTTTGATCGCAGGCCGTCACGTCAAAGTCGTGGCGTACGGGTTTGTCGTTTACGTGCTGCTCGTCAATTTTATGCTGCATGATTTCTGGAATGTCGGCGAAGACATGGTGGAACGCGAGACTCAGAATTTCATCAAGAATTTGGCCATCTTAGCCGGGCTTATGGTGCTGGCGGGCTTTTCTCCTGCGCGCTCGATTGGCCTTGCAGGGTGGTGGCGATCCGACAAGGCAGCGGCCTGATCCACGTCGCAAAGACGCATATTGCGGCGAGGAGATAGATCGGGCGGGACTGGACATGCCGCCCGCGTCAACTTGTCTCGCGATTGAAACACCCTTACCCTCCGGCAAAGAAGCCCAAAAGGGCTCCAAACGGGGACAGGAGATCAGCTTGCGCCAACTGCAAGGGATGGATTCATCATTCGTGGCGATGGAATCGCCCAATTCGCCGATGCATATCGGCAACCTGCTGATCTACAATCCGGAGACCGCACCAGGCGGTTTTGTGCGGTTCAAGGACATCCTCGCCTTCATCGAAAGCCGGATGCAGCTATCGACGACGATCCGCCAAAGACTGGTGCGCGTCCCGTTTGATTTGGATTACCCTTACTGGGTTGAGGACCCGAATTTCGATCTCGAATACCATGTGCGGCACGTCGCGCTGCCCAAGCCCGGCGACTGGCGCCAATTGTGTATCCAAACCGCACGTATCCATTCCCGGCCGATGGATCTCACCCGACCCCCTTGGGAATTCACCATTGTCGAGGGGCTGGATAACGTGCGCGACTATCCCAAGGGCTGCTTTGCCATGGTGACAAAAGTGCACCACGCCGCGATCGACGGGATGAGCGGCATCGACCTGATGGAAGCGCTGCACACGATCACACCCAACACCGCGCCGCCAAATTCGCCCGACGAATGGAAGCCGGAAAAGATACCCGGGCCGGTCGAGTTGCTGGGCAAATCCTATGTCAATTCGATCGTTAATCCTTTTCGGCAGGCGCAGGTGGCCGCGCAAAGTATCCCTGGCGTCGCGAGCGCAATCAAGGGCCTCATCACGCGCGACTTCAAACTCAGCAGCGACTTGGTGCCCCCGCGCACACGCTTTAACCGCACGATTTCGGGGCACCGCGTGGTGGAAGGATGCACCTTCCCCCTAAAGGACATGAAGGCTATTCGCGCGCTCCTTCCGGAAGCCAAGGTCAACGATGTGGCGCTTGCGATCGTGGGGGGCGCGCTCAACAAATATCTGACCGCCAAAGACGATCTGCCCAAATCGACCATGACAGCGATGGCGCCGATCTCCGTACGATCGAGCGATGAGAAGGGCGACATGGGCAATCAGGTTTCGGCCATGATTGCCCCGCTCGGTTCGCACCTCGCCGACCCGGCGGAGCGGCTCGATTACGTGTTCTCTCAGACCAAGAATTCCAAGGCTATGACAAACGCCATTGGCGCGCGGACCATGACCGAAGTCAGCAAGGTCAACCCGCTGCTCTACATGGCGTTGGGCGCGCAATTGTTCAGCCGGGTAAGCGTCGCTCACCGTCTGGCCATGCCGTTCAACACGGTAGTGACCAACGTGCCCGGCCCGCCCGTGCCAATCTATTCGAGCGGCGCAAAAATGGAAGCCATGGCGCTCTCGCTCATCTGTCTGACGGATGGGCTGGGCTTGGCGCATGTGGTCCAATCCTATTGCGACGACGCGTATATCAGCTTTACCGCGTGCCGCGACATCATGCCGGACCCGGAATTCTACGCCGAATGCCTGCAGGAGAGCTTTGACGACCTGCTCGCGGCCGCTAAAGCGCTGGATGCAGCGTCGGCCACCAAGACGACTGCCAAAAAGCCTGCAAGAACTCGTAAATCAACACCGCGTAATACGGCCAAGCCCCGATCAAAAGGGGTGGGATCCACGGCCAAGCGCAAGCCCGCCAAAGCGTCGGCGGCGCGCATCACCGAGGAGAGTAAGTAATGGCCACCATGCCCCCGATGCCTGGCAGCATCATTGTTGATGATGGAAAGCTGCGACGTGAGCTTCCAACCGAACTGCCGAGGCCCCCGCACCGCATCTGGACCTTTTCGGAAGGTCGGGCGATGCTCGAACTCGCCTCATTCTACGCGACCCGCCCCTTCATGACCGGCCTGCCCCAAGGCGACGGCCACACCGTGATGACGCTGCCCGGTTTTATGGCCACCAACAATTCGACCATCCCGATGCGCGGCCTGCTGCGCAGTTTGGGCTATGACGCGCATGGTTGGGATTCTGGACGCAATGTCCGCGTCAACGAAGAGCTTATTATCAAGCTTGAAGACCAGCTAGATCGGCTTTGCGACGAGAGTGGCCGTAAGGTGTCGCTGATCGGATGGAGCCTTGGCGGCGTGCTCGCGCGTGAGCTTGCCAAGCTTAAGCCGGAAAAGGTTCGCCTTGTGATGAGCCTTGGCAGCCCTATCAGCGACGATCGCAACCACACCAACGCCGCGCGGCTGTTTAAATTCTTCAACGGTGATGAGCCTGAGAAAATTCGCGGCGGGCAGTTTGAAGGCCTTGATGTTGCGCCTCCGGTGCCGACAACCTCCATCCTTACAAAGACCGATGGCGTCGTTCATTGGCGCGGCAGCGTGCAAGACCCGGACAAGACCAATGGGCACCCAAGCGAGAACATTCGTGTGTACGCAAGCCATTGCGGCCTTGGCGTTAATCCGTCCGTGATGATCGCGATGGCCGACCGATTGGCTCAACCCGAAGGCGAATGGTCCCCGTTCGAACCAACGTCGGGGCAAAGCTGGATGTATCCCGGCATGGACGAGAAGCCGCCGATTTTCGACTAGGCCCTCGCCGCCACAGCGGGCGCTTTAGAACAATTTGCGAATATCGACCCCGATGAACCGACCAATCGGGTCGATGACAAAAGGCTGGTAGTTGATCGGAGTGTCTCCGTTTTCGTCGCGAACGGCGCGCTGGCCGTCAAAGATATTGTCCATGCGAAACGTCACCCGCACATTTTTGAGCGCCGGGCTTTGACTGCCGGTCAACTGATCTACGTTGATGAACGTGCGCAGGTTGAAGGTCAGGAGATCGTTGAAAAACAGATCGCTGCTGCCAGGCGCGTCGGATCCATCCAGACGCGTCTCCCCGGTGTAAATGCCGGACAGTCGGAACCCGACCCCGTTTCCAAACAGCCCCGCTTCCAGCCGTGACGTGTGGCGCGGAAAGCCAAACGCGCCGGTCGCGTCGCCATCCAACTGATCGAGCACCGGGACGCCGGGCGCGATGAATATCTCGTTCTGCAGTTCAATCGTGTGGGTGAGATTGGCAAAGTAGCGCCAGCCGCGATTGCCGCGCGCCAGTGGGTTGAAGGCTGGAGGACCAGCCGGCGCATTTGCGCCACCCTGAGCGCTAGATTGCTCTCCAGACTTTGAATCGCCCTTGTTCGCTTTGATCACAAGAGTGTTGGGCCGCGGGCCGGGTTGCACCCTCGGATGACACAAGAATTTGCGCGCCGATTCGAGCCGGTCGACGTCTATCTTGCCATCCTCCCCAGTCACTCGCGCAACGATCCGGTCAAGCGCTTGAGGGTTCTTCCCTTCGAAAATCTCAGTTGTATCCTCACCGCTCTTTCTCGCGGTGACGAGCCGCGTAAGGAACTCCAGACCATCGCTGGCGCACAAGCGCTCTCGAAATGCTTTAAAGCCGTCTTGGCGTGAGTCTTGGGGCGAACGACCTGAACCAGCCGTAGCACTTTGAGGGGGAACACTGCGCTGTTGTACACCGGGAGGTGGGCCTCCGCGTCCGCGCGCGCCTGAGGGTGGACCCCCTCGTCCGCGCCCTGCACCGCCAAAGCCTCCGCGCGCCGAAAGGCGAAACTGCAAGCGGTCCGAACGGGTCTCATCAAAACTCACCGGTCGCCGATCCACCGCAATTAGGGTCCCACTGGCGTCGCGGGTCACGCGTCCCGGGAAGGCGGCTTCGATCTCTTCGGTAATTTGCGGGAACGCGCTCGTCACGTCGCTGGAGCGGTTGCGGATATACTCCACCGTAAACCGTGTTCCATCGACGAAGGGCAGCTCCCAGTTGGCCGCAAACTTCCAGTCGCGCTGGGTTTCAGCGGGAAGATCGGGATTTCCGCCCGTTGTCACGTCCGCCAGCACCGTCTCGCCCGTCACAAAGTCGAACACCGGAACGTTCAGATTCACAATCTCGGGATCGCCCAGTTCGCTCAGGCCCGGGGCGACCTCGCGATAGATATAGGTGGCCGAGAGATCGAGGCCGTCCACTGGTTCCCAGTTCAACGACAAGTTGTAATCGCCCAAAGTGCCGAAGTCCGAAAGCTCTTCCATCCCGATCTGCGCGTTGAGCGTGAAGCTTCCCAGATCATCGGCGAACCCGTTGCGCCAACTTGTAAGCGGGATGACAAAGTTCGCGCCGGTCTGGATGTTGCCCCGCGTTAGAGAGACATCCTCAATCGTGCGGGTGTCGGCGCTTTCGATCCGGTCCCACGTATACCCCAGATCAAAGGTCGTCAGCAGTTCGCCGGCTGGCAAATTAGCAATCGGACCGTTAAAGGTGTTGAGGTTGGTCGCGTTCCAAAGGCGTGAAAACGCCGACTCAAACCCCGCCTCGGCGCCGCTCGGTAAGTCCGCGTCAAGAGGCAGCTCGCCCGCCAGCGCGGCCTCCTCGAACCCTGTTGTATCAAACCGATTGTCGATCTCGGTTGTCGTTTCGCTCAGCGAGGCGTCGACGGTTGAAGTCAGGCGAAACGCGTTGACGGGCGTGGTCAACGATCCAGACGTCGAGAACGTGTCGCTCGCAAAGCGCCGCTCAAGCGGGTTGTCCTCCCCGAAGGTCCGCGTGAGGCTTTCGCCCGCTGGATCGGTCAGCGTGACTATGTTCAAGCCATCAAGACTTCGGCTATCCTGACGCTCGTAGTTGGCGTTCGCGGATAGCGAGAGACCGCTATCCAAGTAGGCCTTCGCCCAGCTGACATTGCCCTCAATCGATCGGCTGTCAGGGATGAGGCTGCGGAACTCGGCCTGATTTGGATCGGTCGCCAGATCGGATGTGGAACCAGGCGTCTGGATAATGTCGCGCTCATCCTCGGTCAGCAGCGAAATATCCTGAGCTTCAAAATTGACGTTGATGCGCCCGCCATCCGCAATTCTGAGATAGCCGTATTCGAACTCGCGCTGGTGATAGCCACCGCGCGCCGGGCCTTCGAACTCGAACTCCACCTCATTGCTGGCGTAGCTTTCCTTCAAGATCAGGTTGATGACGCGGCGGTCAGGCGGAAATCCAAAGCGCAGTGCGACTTCTTCCGGGAACACCTCCACCTTGGCCAGCGCCTCAGGCGGGTACTGAAAAAGCTCGCGAAAACTGCCGGGGCGAATTCCGTTCACGAGGATGACGGGCCTTCCGCCCCGCCCTCGCGCCGATCCGGTCTGGTTTTCAATCTGTGCGACGAGGTCGGCTATCGAGGCAACGCCTTCCGCGGCGATATCCTCTTCGTTCAGTTCCAGAAGCGGAGCCGTCTCAACAATCAATTCTCCTCGCAAGCGGCCACCGCGCACAATGATCCGATCGACATCCGGATTACTCCTGCCGTTGGCCGCGCCTGCACCGGCGTCGGTTCCGAATTCGTCTTGCTCTGATTGACCTTCGCCCTGTGGCTGCGCGGTCGAAGCGGGCACTGTGCCCGCTAGCGGCGTCGTGTCTTCAGCGGAGAGCGGGGCCGCGCTGCACATTCCGATGATGGTCGAAAGGCACACACCAGCCAGCAGCGAGACGCGCGTCGAGAGAAGCGAGATCATGAAAGGGCCTCTTCAGCATTGCTCGCGTGCGGACAAGCGCTTCACGTGTATCGGTTTGCACCGGCACGCCGCGGGACACCGGGATTTGGGCGTGCCCTGCGCGGGGCTGTTGCAGTCCTAACGCACGAGGCTTCCATTTTGTTCTCTTCATCGCTAAACGGCGCGCCCAGACCGACGGAACGTTTCCCGTCGCAAGATTTTTTAAGGGATTACATGGCGAAAGAAGAACTTCTCGAAATGCGCGGGCGCGTCGTCGAGCTGCTGCCCAATGCGATGTTCCGGGTAGAGCTTGAAAACGGCCATGAAGTGTTGGGACACACCGCTGGCAAAATGCGCAAGAACCGCATCCGCGTTCTGGTGGGTGACGAAGTGCTGTGCGAACTGACCCCGTACGATCTGACCAAAGCGCGCATCACCTACCGCTTCATGCCCGGACGCGGTGGCCCCGGCCCGCAATAAGAAACTGGACCCGCATTATGGGTTCGTTGCATCTCACGCTCGGTTCCGCGTCGCCGCGTAGACTGGAACTCTTGGCGCGGCTTGGCCTTACACCCGATGCCGTCAAGCCCGCCGATATCGACGAAACCCCTTTGGCCAACGAGCTTCCGCGCGCCTACGCGCTGCGTATGGGCGAAGAAAAAGCGCGGGCGATCAATGCGACAGGCTTTGTGTTGGCAGGCGACACGGTTGTCGCCGCTGGAAGGCGTATTCTGCCAAAGACCGAAGAAGCGGATGAGGCGCGCCGATGCCTTGAGCTTCTTTCGGGTCGGCGTCACACCGTCCTTTCAAGCGTTGTGCTGCGCGCACCTGACGGGTCGCTCAAATCGCGCCTTTCGGAAAACGTCGTACGGTTCAAAGCCCTCTCTCGCGAGGAAATCGACGCGTATCTGGCCAGCGAGGAATGGCGCGGCAAAGCCGGGGGATACGCGATCCAAGGCGCGGCCGAAGGGCTGATCCAGTGGATTCGGGGAAGCCATTCCAGCGTGATGGGCCTGCCGCTCTACGAAACGCGAGCGCTTTTGAAATCGGCGGGCTTTCCAATTGGCTGAGTGGCTGATCGAGGAGGGGATCGGGGAGACCCGCGCGCTCCTTATTGAAAACGGCACACCGTTGGCCGCCAAGCTGCTTTGGTCCGGAGAGCTGTTTGCGGGGCAGAGCCTGGACGCAAAGCTGACCACAAAGAAAGCCGGAAAGCGCAGGGGCACCGTCACCACGGCATCGGGACGCGAGCTTTTGGTGGATCACTTACCGAGCAATCTTACGGAGGGCGAAGAACTAACGGTTCAAGTGACCCGCGCCGCCATTGCCGAGAGAGGACGATGGAAACGCGCTCAAGCCCGCGCCAGCGAGACGGGCGAAGGCCAAGAATGGCTATCGGGCGCGCAGACTCGTGGCAATTTTTCCCGCGGCCACTGGGAAGACATCTGGCACGCGGCTTCGGCGGGCGAAGTGTTGTTTACGGGCGGCAGCCTCGCATTCAATGTCACTCCGGCGATGACGCTGATCGATATCGATGGAGACGATGATCCCAAAGCGCTGTCGCTGGCGGCCGTGCCTGTTCTGGCCCAATGGCTGCGGCTTTTCGACCTTGGAGGCAATATCGGCATCGACTTCCCCTCGATCGAGGCCAAGAGCGATCGCCGCGAGGTGGACGAGGCGCTTGGCGCGGCTCTGGCAGACTGGTCCCACGAGCGAACCGCGATGAACGGGTTTGGCTTTGTTCAACTGGTCGCGCGGCTCGAAGGGCCGTCTCTGCTCCACCGATTTGCCACGTCGCGGGTCGGCATGTGCGCTCGTTTCGCCCTGCGCGTGGCCGAGAGGGCTGAAGGTGTTGGCCCAGCCGTTCTGTTGACGGTCCACCCGGCGCTTAAAGCCAAGCTCAAGCCGGAGTGGCCCGAAGAGCTCGCTCGCCGAACCGGGCGGCAAGTGCGGATTGAAACCGATCCAAGCCTTGCTCTGGAAGCCCCGCACGCCCAGATACTGGAAGAATGACAACCGCGACTGCAAAGCCCTGCCCTATATGCGGCAAACCGCGCGTGCCCGAGTTCGCGCCGTTTTGCTCACAGCGCTGCAAAGACCGCGATCTCGCGCGGTGGTTTGGGGATGGCTACGCGGTTCCGGGTCGCCCGGCGAGCCCGGAAGAGATCGCGTCGGGCGATTGGCCCGAACAGGATTGAGGCACAGAGCCGATTTCCCTCTTGCCAATCTCTCACAGCTTCGTCATAGGCGCGCACTCATTTGCTCGCCGGTGTGGAGATCGCACCCACCGTCGCCGCAGCGAATGCCCGGGTAGCTCAGGGGTAGAGCAGCGGATTGAAAATCCGCGTGTCGGTGGTTCGATTCCGCCCCCGGGCACCATTCGCTGATCTAAGGGGTTCATCCGCATGTCCCGTCGCACCAAACTCTATGAAGGCAAAGCCAAGATCCTTTATGAGGGTCCTGAACCCGGCACGCTGATCCAGTATTTCAAGGACGACGCGACCGCCTTCAACGCGGAAAAGCAAGGCACGATCAACGGCAAAGGTGTGATTAACAATCGCATCAGCGAACACGTGTTCACGCGCCTTTCGCACATTGGCATTCCCACGCACTTCATCCGCCGTTTGAATATGCGCGAACAACTGGTTCGTCAGGTTGAGATTATTCCGATCGAGGTGGTGCTGCGCAATGTGGCCGCTGGCTCGATTTGCAAGCGGCTGGGCCTCGAAGAGGGCGAGCCTCTGCCTCACACCCTGATTGAATATTACTATAAAGATGACGCGCTGGGCGATCCCCTCATCGCTGAAGAGCATATCGCATGCTTCAACTGGGCCAGCGCCGAAGAAATGCATGATATTTCTTCCATGGCTATCCGGATCAACGATTTCCTGTGTGGCATGTTCGCCGCGATCGATATTCGCCTGGTCGACTTCAAACTCGAGTTTGGCCGACTGTTCGATGGCGACTACAGCCGCGTGATCTTGGCCGATGAGATCAGCCCGGACGGGTGCCGCCTGTGGGATATGGCGACAGGCGAAAAGCTCGATAAAGACCGTTTCCGCCGCGATTTGGGCGGCGAAGAGGAAGCCTATCGTGAGGTCGCGCGGCGCCTTGGCCTGCTGCACGGGGAAGACAATCAACCCGGCGAAGTGCTCGATCTTTCGACCCACCGTTCGCGCCTGCGCGGGACACCGCCCAAAAAGTAGGTCGCCTGCGATGGGCTCTTAGCGCGCGATTGCGCTTTTCAGCCGCGGTAAATCAGCTAGGCTCCAGTCCTGCGCGCAAGAACGCAGACCAATGGAGAGCTGAACCATCTTGATTTCCCATCGGACCACCTTGTTTGCGGCATGGCTTGCGCTGGCCCTACCCTACCCCTTGATCGCGCAACCGGCGCCCGTTCCAGAGAGCAGCGCAAGCGCCGAAGCGACGCCGCAGCCCGTCTGGGCCTTTGAAGAAAGCGATCTCGAGGTCGATCAGGGCTATGTGTTTGGCCGCTTGGATAACGGCATGCGCTACATCCTTCGCCAGAACGCGACGCCGGAGGGCACCGCTTTGGTGCGCATGCGGATCGACAGCGGTTCGCTGGATGAAACCGATGAAGAGCGCGGCCTTGCACACTATCTGGAACATATGGCCTTCAACGGATCCAATGGCATTCCTGAAGGCGAAATGATCAAATTGCTCGAACGCGAAGGTTTGGCCTTTGGCGCGGACACGAACGCGGGAACAGGCCTTGAGGCCATCACCTACATGCTCAATTTGCCGCGCAACGACGAGCCATTGCTCGACACCGCGTTGATGCTGATGCGCGAGACGGCCAGCGAGCTGACGATATCCGAAGGCGCGGTGGATCGTGAGCGCGGCGTGATCCTTGCGGAGCGGAGAGATCGGCGCAACTTCGCCCAGCGTGCTCAAGAGGACAGCTACGATTTTCTCGCGCCGGGCGCGCGCTTTGCCCAGCGGTGGCCCATCGGAGTGCTTGAAGTCCTGGAA
>JBCCKJ010000022.1:0-15150 GCA_039027455.1 Pseudomonadota bacterium
CTTTAACTGCGACCAATCAGTTTCTGCGCCATGCGATCGGCCACAATATCGGGGGAGGTACCCGTGGACGCGCTTTCCTGCCAGATTTCTTCAAGCCGTCCGGGAATGAGCTCTATGCGCTCGCGCACTTCCTGCACCGAGCCCACCCTGCCTTCGCGACGGGCCAGATATTCCCACGCCACCGAAACAATCCCACCCGCGTTGATGACATAATCGGGCGCGTAGAGAATATCGCGCTCGAACAGGGGCTTCCCGTGATGCGCACGAGCAAGCTGATTGTTGGCCCCACCCGCAACAATGGCGGTGTCGAGCGCGGCGATGCTGTCTTCATCTAGAATTGCGCCAAGCGCGTTGGGGCTCAGCACATCGCACGGCGTCGCCATAATCGCGTCTGCATCCACGGCCACCGCAGCCAATTCATGGGCGAGCTCTTGTGCGGCTTTCCCATTGATATCGGCAAGTGTCAGCTTTGCACCATCTTTGGCGAGCAGCCGCGCTACTCCCCCACCCACGCTTCCAACTCCCTGCACCGCGACATGAACGCCCTTGGCGCTGTCTTTGCCCAGTTTATGCCGGATGGCCGCCAAAATACCTAGGTAAATGCCGTAGGCGGTGAACGGGCCTGGATCGCCACCGGCGGCATCATCGCCTGAGACAGGCAGGCCCGACACGTGAGCTGTGCGCTGAGAAAGCGAGACCATATCAGCCTCGCTCATGCCAACGTCTTCGGCTGTTACGTATTGACCATTGAGTGCTTCTACGGCGTCGCCAAAGGCAGCGAGCAATTCCGGCGTTTTGGCACGCGCATCGTCGGCTAAGATAACCGCTTTGCCACCGCCCATCGGCAATCCGGCCATCGCGTTCTTGTAGCTCATCCCGCGCGACAGGCGCAGCGCGTCGCGCAGCCCATCCTTAGGATCGGGATAGTGCCAGAAACGCGTGCCGCCCGCGCCCGGGCCAAGATGCGAGGAATGCACCGCGATAATCGCCATCAAACCCGACTTTCGCTCGCGCACAACATGCACCAGCTCGTGATCGTCAAAATCAGGTTCTGTCCAGAAAGCGGTCATCAGCGTCGCATACCCTTCGTTTGCCCCGCGCATGCGCCGGCGCAAGCAAGCAAAGGTGTGATCAAGCGGGAAAAATGGGGCGACCGATGGGACTCGAACCCACGACCTCCGGCATCACAAGCCGGCGTTCTAACCAACTGAACTACGATCGCCACATACCCGCTCAAACTCGCCAGCCAACTGCCACCGGGTCCGCGCTAAGCTGCGGGCCATCGCGCAAGCTTGTCCGGTGGTCAAGGCCGCCATCAGCGGGCGCGAGCCTGTTGCACAAAGCGCCTCGTAAGGGAAGCGAAAACTTACGCGTTGAAACGCTCATGTAATATTCTTTCAAGGCTACCTGCGCGCCCGTCGGCCATTTGGTGTAGCAAGCACGCGCCTCTACACTCGTGTCCATGGAGTTACGGTCTGATTCTTCGGCGGATCGATTGATGAAGCACGAAGGCGTGCAGCGGCTTCCAACGCCGAAAGCGGAAATCTTTCAGCTCCGCGATTTTGTCAGCCCGCTTTTGCGCGAACAGCTTATCTCTTTAATCGATCAAGATCGTCGTCCGTCCACCATCGCGGATGATAATGGCGATCAGTATTTTCGGACGTCAGAAACCTGCGACCTGCGCCGCGCCGAGCCCGCCGTGCGGGAGCTGGAGGCGATGCTCACTGAGCTCTCCGGAATAGATCCCACACATGGCGAGCCGCTTCAGGGGCAACGCTACGCAGTCGGGCAGGAGTTCAAACCCCACACTGATTACTTCACGCCGGGTGGCCCGGATTGGGAGCAATACTGCGCCGTCTCTGGCCAGCGGACGTGGACGTTTATGATCTATCTGAACGAGGTGGATGCGGGCGGCGCAACGCGGTTCAAGGCATTGGGCAAGACCTTCCAACCCGAGGCGGGCAAGCTTTTGTGCTGGAACAACCGAAGGCCTGATTTGAGCGAAAACCCGAACACGCTGCACCACGGAATGAAAGTGCGCAAAGGGACCAAATACGTGATCACGAAATGGTATCGCGAACGGGCTTGGGGATGATCCCATCAGGCTAGGTTTCAGCCATGCGCTCCACTTGCCGTGAGCTGCAGTCCCACTGCGCCGATCAGGATCATCGAGATAAATACGAATTGCAGCGCGCCTAAACGTTCATCGAAAGCAAAAAGGCCGATCAGGCTGGCCGCTACGATGCCGACGCCGGACCAGATCGCATAGACCATCCCCACCGGCAAAGCCTTCATTGCGGGAGCCAGAAACCAAAAGCAGGCTGAATAGCAAGCAATTGAAAAGACGCCCCACAGTGGTTTCTCAAAACCATCCGACAGTTTGAGCAAAAAGGTGCCTATCACTTCGAGAAAGATGGCACCGGCGAGGAAGAGCCATGGAGACATGGACGAACGGTAAAGAAACTAGACCGCCCCGGAAAGCCTGGATGCCCCGCGTGGATTTGAACCACGACCGCCGCAGTCAAAGTGCGGAATACTACCGTTAGACGACGGGGCAACGAAAAAGGGCGGCCCCAATGGAGCCGCCCTTCTCAATTCACTTTGAACTGTATCGCTTACTTTTTCAGCGAAAGTCCACCAAAGCGCTTGTTGAACGCGGCAACACGGCCGCCTTCTTGAACCTGACGGTTGCCGCCGGTCCACGCCGGGTGACTCGTGGGGTCGATGTCGAGAGCGAGCACGTCGCCTTCTTTGCCCCAGGTCGAACGGGTCTGAAACTCGGTGCCATCGGTCATCTTGACCGTGATCATGTGATAATCGGGATGCCCTTCGGCTTTCATCGTCTTAGTCCTTCATAGCCTTGGCCCGGTTCCGACCGGGCCCGCTGTTTGTTGGGAAGCGGCGCGCCTAGGGGGATTGAGCGCGAAACGCAAGCTTTGTGTGATGGTCTACGCCCGCAAGGAAACGGTTGTGAAGCAACCGCAAGGGCGACCGTCCGCCCGCAGCGGGTCCGTAGGCGAAGATTCGCCGGAGGACGTCTAGCGAGGACTAATCCTGAGGAGCGTCAGCGACCATAGCGGTGAAGTCGGCTTGGCAGGTAACTTTGCCTTCCACGCTCGCTTTACCCGAGAACTTGTGGATCTGGCGGCGCGATTGAGTGAGTTCAACCTCGAGATCGAGCAGGCAGCCCGGCGTAACCGGCGCGCGGAATTTCGCGTTTTCAATGCCCATGAACAGGACAAGTTTACCCGAACCGGCAAGGCCAAGTGTTTCCATTCCCAGGATACCAGCGGCCTGCGCCATCGCCTCAATCTGGAGAACGCCCGGCATAATCGGAGCTCCGGGGAAATGCCCCTGAAAGAACTCTTCGTTCATGCTGACGGCTTTCACCGCATGGATGCGTTCACCCAGATCGATGCGCTTGACCCGATCCACCAGCAAAAGTGGGTATCGATGCGGCAGCGCCTTGAGCACTTTCTGGATATCGTAATCCACGATGGGCTCTTTATCGCCCACCCCGGCTTCGCTCTCCGTGCTCATGCTCGGCCCCTCATCGGCTCCTAGATCGCGTTAGCGGCCGGCCGGCGCCTGCGGGTTTTGTTGCTGCTGTTGCTGCTGAGCGGCCCGCGCGCGCGCTTCCTGAATCACAAGGCGACGCTGAATCTCCTGGAAGACCTGCACGGAGTTGGGGTTAGGCTGCCAGCCTGCCGGCGGGACAATACCGACAGCGGGGACTTTGGCGGCCAGCGATGTGCCAACGGCCTCGCTTATGTCAGCGCCTTGGGCGGCGTATTGAAGGCTGGCAGGATCGACAACCATCACGACCTGCTGCGCCGTCGCCACTTCCGTCAGCGCCGCCTGATACTGCGCCAAAACCTGTTCAACGGCGTAGATTTGCGCAGCGGTAATCTGGTTCTCGATGACGCCGATTTCAGCGCGAAGGGTTTGGATTTGTTGGAAGTTCGGCGAGCTTTGAAGAGCGGCGGTTTCCTCTTGATCGATGGATCCGTTGCTGTTCGCGTCATACGGCGTCAACAGGTTGTTGAGCTCGGTTTGCTTGGTCTGAACCGTTTGAAGCTGCGCGGCGTAAGTCGTGCTGACCTGCTGAAGCGCAGTGGTAAGGCCCGGCACGCGAAGCAGCGTTCCGCTGACGCTAGCGGTGGCAACACTGCCCTGAACTTGCGCCGCAAGCGGCGCGGTGGTCAACGCGGCCGCCGCAAGGCTAGCCGAAGTGAGAATTTTGGTGATCGTTTTCATTAGAACTGTGTTCCTACGTTAAACTGCAAAGTTTTGGTGTCGTCGCCTTCGACGCTTCGAATAATGTGAGCCAGATCGATCCGGAATGGGCCAAACGGCGAGTTCCAGTTAACCCCTAGGCCCACGGCAATACGCGGGCTTGGGGAATTGCCAAGGAAAGTCTCTCGAATGTTCGAATTCGGGATAATCTCGCGACGGTTCGGATCGCCATTCGCGTCAACGCCCTCGCTGGTCAAGACGCGGATCGGGACGCCGTTTGCATCGACTATTGGATTCCCGTTGGCGTCGACTGTGGTCGAGAAGATCGGGAGCCCCGTCTCAGTGTCGATGAGCTGAATTCCGTCGGGGTTGTCCTGCAAAACGGGTGTTGTGAGAGCCCAGAGCGCGCCAACATCGACGAATATGGAGGGCCTCAGACCCAACTCACGCGCCCCGGAACCCAGCGGGATTTCAAGCTCTGCGCGACCGAGATAATAGTTCCGACCACCGATAGCGTCGTCCCTAGTCTGGTCTTCCGTTGTAATCAGGATCGGGTTGCCCGCGTCATCGAGCACCGCCGTGTTCGTGGACGGATCAATACTATAAAACTGGGTAAGAACACGCGGACCCACGCCGCGAATGTCAAACCCGCGGATCTGCGGTTCACCAAGGAAGAAGCGGTCCGTTAGCAGAATATCATCCACGCCTTCACCCTCACGCTCTTGGAGCGGGATAATCGTGCCGCCTTCCGCAGCGAGCGAGAAGATGAAGCCAGAGTTTCCAATTCCCCAGAACTTGCGCGCGCGGCCACGGAAGCGAAGATACTCGACGTCTCCGCCAAGTCCGGCCCATTCCGTACTGAGCGAGATTTGTTGACCACGCGTTGGCCGGAAGGCCGAGTTAAGCGAGTTGTAATTCAGGCTGAGGCCCAGGATTGAGCTTAGCCGTTCCCCAAGAGCGTCACAAAGGAAGCGACCAGCCACAAGCGGGTTACATTCGGCAACCCCGTCGCCGTCCAAGTCAGTAAAGAACGCGTCTTCGTCGAGCGAAACCTCATCGTAGTTCAGCGTGTAACTGCCGATCAGGCTCATATACTCAGTCAGCGGAACGCCTACGCGAGCGGAGAAGCCTGTGGTCGCTTGCTCAAAGGTCGTTTGATCGCGGTTGTTCAGGTTGAACTGACTGAAATCGCGGCGGTAAATATCAAGACCCGCCGAGATGTTTCGATCAAACAGATACGGTTCGGTGAAACTGATCTGAGCCTGACTTGAAAACTGCGAGTAGTTGACACTGAGCCCGATCGTCTGCCCGCGCCCACGGAAGTTGCGCTGGCGAATGGAGGCAGCCAAGATGAACTGCTCGATCGAGGAGAAACCGGCCGAGAACTGAAGCTCACCCGTGGGCTGCTCTTCGATGTTAGCTTCCAGAATGATCCGGTCCGGCGCGGACCCTTGGACCTGGCTGACCTCGAAGTTCTCCTGAAAATAGCCAAGAGAGTTGATGCGCGCGGTCGTACGCTGCACCCCGATTGAGTTGAACGCGTCCCCTTCGGACAACCGGAATTCGCGCCGGATAACCTTGTCCTGTGTCAGCGTGTTGCCGTTCACATCGACCCGCTCGACATAGACGCGCGGCGCCTGGCGCAAAATGAACGTAATGTTCATTTCCAACTCGTCTTTATTGCGGTCGAAGCGCGGTTGAACGTCCGCAAAGGCGTAGCCAAAGCGTCCCGCCAACTCGGAGAGCTGTTCGACGGTGTCTTCCACCGCCTTGGCGTCATACCAGTCGCCCTCCTTCATGGAGAGGCCCGCTTCAAGGCGGTCACCGTCAAAATCGCGCAGTTGGCTGTCGACTTCAATATCGCCGAATTTGTAACGCTCGCCTTCTTCAACCACATAGGTGATGATGAAGTCTTTTTGATCCGGCGTCAGTTCGGCCACAGCGGACACGACGCGAAAATCGGCGTAGCCTTCGGTCAGATAAAACTGCCGCAGCTTTTGCTGGTCAAACGCCAGACGATCAGGATCGTAGCTGGTGTTTGAGCTGAAAAAGGTGGTTAGCCGCGCCTGCTTCGTCACCATCTCGCCGCGCAGCTGGCCGTCCGAGAACTGTTCGTTGCCGATGATGTTTATCTGTCGAACTTTGGACTTGGGGCCTTCGCTGATCTCGAACACCACGTCGACGCGGTTTTGAGGCAGTTGCACCATTTTTGGCTCGACGGTGGCGGCAAAGCGGCCTTGACGCTTGTAAAGCTCGATAATGCGAGCGACGTCCGCGCGTACTTTGGACCGGGTGAAAATCTGGCGCGGAGCGAGCTTGATCTCCGGCAGGATCTTGTCCGCGTCGAGGCGCTCATTGCCTTCCAACACGATCCGGTTGATGACCGGGTTTTCAACCACCGTGATGACGACATTTCCGTCGCGGTTGGCAATGCGGAAATCGGCAAAAAGCTCGGTTGCGCCCAAATCCTTGAGCGCCTGGTCACCCGCCGCGGCCGTGAACTCATCCCCGACGCGCAAACGGATGTAAGACAGAATGGTCGTCGGCTCGAGCCGTTCCGCCCCAGCGACACTGATCGTGCGGATGATATTGCTCGAGGGCGCGGGTGCAGGCGTTGGTGTGGGGGCGGGGGTCGGCTGACTGGTCGGAGCGACGCCCGTCGGCGCTTGCTCAGGAGCTGCTTCTTGAGCGACGGCCAGCGTCGGGACACCGGCCAGCATCGTGGTGCATGTCAGGGCAATCGCCAATCGTCCGGTCGACGGTATTCGGCTGGAAGGGGCAGGCTTCAGATTGGACGCCGCCGCGCCCGCTGCCTTGCTTCGTGTCATGTCCGTAAGAATTCCCGTTCAACCCGTAACTGCACAGTCGAAACGATTGTCCCGACTATTTTGGGGCAACACCATTTCCCGGCTCTATCCTGTCTCACCAGGTAGAACCGGCTCTCCCCTCGCCTGTCCCCGTATTTCCGTTTGCCTCTGCCCGATGCGAAGAGAGCAATCAAGGAGCCAAACGGCTCGCCAACGGCCCTTTCGTCGCGTTTCCCCGGCTAACTGCCGAAGAGACCTCCAATCAGTGGCAGCGAAGTCACATCGTTGAACGTGACCACCACCATGAACGTAAGCACCAACGCAATGCCGGTGCGATACGCCCATTCGGTTGCTTGCGGTCCCACTGGCTTACGCCGGACCGCTTCGACGGCGTAGAACGCTAAGTGCCCGCCATCGAGAGCGGGAATTGGCAAGAAGTTGATGAACGCTAAGTTAAGCGAGATGAGCGCGGCAAATTCGATGAAGAACGGAGCTCCCATGCTGAGGCGTTCTCCCGCGACTTTGCCGATCTTGATGGGCCCGCCCAATTCCTTGATCGATCGCTGACCGGTTATGATCTGCCGGATACCTAGGACCATCCGGTCAACCACCTTACCGCACAAGACAAAGGACTTGGGGATCACATCGACCAGCGGAACCGGAACGTTTGTCTCTTCGAGCTCCACCGCCCTAACTCCCAAGAGACCGATATCACCTTTGTTCCCGAACCCATCGTCCATTGTGTAACGTGACGCTGTTACGGGGATAGTCAGCTCTTGCGAGTTGCGTTCAATGGTCAGATCGAAGCGTCGTTCTGGAAAGAAGACAACGCTCTCTTTGAGGTCGCTGAAGTCCCCAATCGTCTCACCGTCGATCGCGATAATCCGATCTCCAACCTGTATTCCCGCCGCGCGCGCGGGCGACGGAATGGGGTCATCACCTTCATCAGAAAAGCCACCGACAATCGTAGATTCTTCGGGATTAACAACCACTCTTTCCCCGACAATCGCGAGGAAGGCCGCGAAAATCGCGATTGCGACCAGCAGATTTGTCACGGGCCCCGCCGCAACGATCAGCGCGCGTTTCCACAAGGCCGCCTGTTGGAAAGCATCCGCATCCGCCGGAGCGTTGGCGTCGGGCACACTCGCCGGGTTCATATCGCCTTTAAACTGGACATATCCGCCAAGCGGTAGCGCCGAAACGCGCCAACGCGTGCCGCGCCGGTCGGTCCAGCCGAACAGCTCTTTGCCAAACCCGATCGAAAACGCCTCCGCGTGTACGCCGAACCAGCGGCCCACGAGATAGTGCCCCAGCTCATGCACCGTCACCAACGGGCCCAGCAGAAGCGGGAAGCCAATGACGTACATCCAGAAGGGGGGCGATTCAAACACGGGTGCTCTCTAACACATCTTTGGCCACAACCCTTGCGCGCGCGTCGAGCTCCAGCACATCTTCCAGCGATCCCGGCGCGGCGGAGGTCACTATACCAAGGGTTTCCTCGACCAGCGCGGTGATCTGGAGAAAACCGATTTCACCGTCAAGAAACGCGGCAACCGCGATTTCGTTCGCGGCGTTGAGAATTGCGGGTGCACCACCCCCGGCCTGGATCGCCTCACGGCAGATGCGCGTGGCCGGAAAAAGCTCTTCGTTGGGAGCCTGGAAGGTCAGCGTACCGACTTTCGTCAAATCGAGCGGTTCGAGCGTTGTTTTCATGCGCTCAGGATAGGCGAGACACGAAGCAATGGGCACGCGCATATCGGACGGACCCAATTGAGCCAGCACCGATCGGTCGCGGTATTCGACCATCGAATGCACGATGCTCTGCGGATGAACGACGATTTCGATGTTCTCAAGACCGACAGGAAACAGGTGGTGCGCCTCGATATATTCGAGGCCTTTGTTCATCAGCGTGGCGCTGTCGATGGTGATCTTCGCGCCCATCGACCAGTTGGGGTGTTTGAGCGCCTGCTCGCGCGTCACCGATTTGAGCGCTTCGGCATCAAGCGTGCGGAACGGACCGCCGCTCGCTGTCAACAAAATGCGGCGCACTTCGGCGATACTATTGCCCGCAAGGCACTGAAAAATCGCGTTGTGTTCGGAATCGGTCGGGAGCAGCGTGGCACCGGCGCGCTTGACCGCTGATTTCAGGATGTCCCCCGCTGAAACCAGAGCCTCCTTGTTGGCGAGCGCCACAGTGCCCCCCGCTTCAACCGCCGCCATCGTGGGCGCGAGTCCTGCGCAGCCGACAATCGCCGCGACCGTCATATCGACCGGGCGCGCGGCGGCTTCGCACAAGGCCTGTTCGCCGCCAGCCGCTTCGATCCCGCTGCCATCCAACGCGCTGCGAAGCTCTGGGAGGCACGCCTCGTCGCCAACCACCGCGATCTTCGCGCCGAATTCGCGCGCAAGGCCCGCCAGCTCGGTCGCGCTGCAATTGGCGGTCAGCGCCTCGATTTCCCAATCGCCGGGATTGTGGCGCACCAAATCAAGAGTGGACGCGCCAATGGAGCCGGTCGCGCCAAGCAGGGTCAGGCGCCGCGCCATCAGAATGCGCCTTCCGAAAAGCTGCGCGCCGTATTGATGCAGAAAAGCACGAAAAACACCGCCAAGAACCCGTCCACTCGATCAAAAACACCGCCATGGCCAGGGATGAGGTTGCTGGAATCCTTCACACCGGCCCGGCGTTTGATCCAGCTTTCAAAAAAATCACCCGCTTGTGCGACCACCGCCACGGTAACCCCGGCAATCACCGCAAGCGCTAGCGCTATCTCGCTCGCCACACCCATATTGTCCGGGAAGACACCTGTTAAGACCACCGCGATGAACACCAAACTCGCGCCAATGGCCCCACCAGCGAGCCCCGACCAGGTCTTGGACGGACTGAGCTTGGGCGCGATTTTGGGGCCACCCACCGCGCGACCCGTAAAATACGCGCCGACATCCACCGCGATGATCGGCAAAATGTAGAGCATCGCCACGCCCCACGCCCCGTAATCTGTGCGCACATCGATCATCGCAATGGCAGCGCCCGCAATGTAGAGCGCACCAAAGGCCAGCCAAGCGACGTGCTTAAGAGCGGAAGGCTTCATTGCGCCGACCAAACGGCGCATTTCCCAGAAAGCCGCTGCGGCAATCAACAGCACGAAGACGGCCCAGATTGATCCGCCTAGCCACAACGCAGCGGCCGCAAGGGCGACCATAACGACGCCCGACGCAAAGCGAACGGGCAAATCCGACACTCCGGCTTTCGGATCCCGAACCCGCTCCGGGATATCAGGAAGGATGTCCTCAACGTCCGCCATAGCGGCGCTCCCGGCCTGAAAAGTCCTTGAGCGCTTTGGCCAAGTGCTCGGGTTTGAAGTCCGGCCAAAGCGTGTCGACAAACAACATCTCCGTGTAGGCGGCCTGCCACAGCAAAAAATTCGACAAGCGCACTTCGCCGCTGGTGCGGATCAGGAGATCAAGCGGTGGGAGATCGTGCGTGTCCAGCTCGGCCTCGATCGCCGCCGCTGTAATGTCGCCCTTCGCCGCCGCTTTCGTGGCTGCACGCGCGATTTCGTGTTGGCTGCCGTAGTTCAGCGCCACCGCCAGTGTTTGATGCCCGCCCGCTGTCTGCGCCAAAGCATCTTCCAACATGGTGACGATATCGGGAGCGAGCGATTGCCAGTCGCCGATGATCTTCAGCTTCACGCCGTTTTCGACAAATTCGGGCAGGTCCGACTTAATGAAGCGCCGCATCAGGTTCATGAGATCGTCGACCTCATCCTCCGGGCGCTTCCAATTCTCCGACGAGAAGGCGTAAAGCGTCAGGCACTCCAGCCCCAGCGGTTCAATGCCGCGAACCAGACGCCGCACAGCCTCAACGCCGCGCTGATGGCCGACCGCGCGCGGCAAACCCTTCCGCTTTGCCCAGCGGCCATTGCCGTCCATAATAATGGCGACGTGTCTGGCGCGACCTTCGTCCAATACCCCTCCTGATAACCTAACCGTCCCGGATCTGACGCCCGGCATAGCTTATTGGGTCAGGATTTCCTGCTCTTTCTTCGCGGCGGCCTCATCGGTTTCTGCGACATGCGTGTCGGTCAGCTTCTGAACCTCGTCCTCCAACCGCTTGCGCTCGTCTTCGGAGATTTCCTTTTTCTTCTCGTCGGCCTTCAGGCTTTCCATCGCGTCGCGGCGCACGTTGCGGATCGCGATCTTCGCTTTCTCCGCGTACTGGCCCGCCAGCTTGGCAAGCTCCTTGCGGCGTTCTTCGGTGAGGTCAGGCATCGGTAGACGCAGGGTCTGACCGTCAATCATCGGGTTCAAACCCAGATTGGCGTGCGCGATACCCTTTTCGACCGCGATGAGGTTCGATTTGTCCCACACCTGCACGCTGAGCATGCGCGGTTCGGGTGCGGAAACCGTCGCCACCTGATTGAGCGGCATCATTGAGCCGTAGACTTCAACCTGCACCGGATCGAGCAGGCTGGTGTTCGCCCGGCCCGTTCTTAGGCCCGAGAGATCGCTCTTGAGCGCTTCCACCGCACCCGTCATGCGGCGCTCGATATCAGCCTTGTTGTACTGCATTTTCAATCAGTCCTTTTGTACAATTGTCTGCACGCCCTCACCCGCCAAAACGCGCGCGACATTACCTTTTTCGCGGATGGAGAAGACCATGATGGGAATGTCGTTTTCGCGGCACAGCGCGACGGCGGTGGCGTCCATAACCTTAAGGTTCTGGCTTAGCACGTGGTCATAAGAAATGGTGTCGAAGCGTTTGGCTTCGGGGTTGTGTTTGGGATCGCTGTCATAGACCCCGTCCACGCTGGTGCCCTTAAGCAGCGCGTCGCAATTCATTTCCGCCGCGCGCAACGCCGCGCCGGTGTCGGTGGTGAAGAACGGGTTGCCCGTGCCGGCGGCAAAGATAACGATCCGGCCCTTTTGAAGGTGTCGCTCCGCACGCCTGCGAATGTACGGCTCGCATACACTGCTCATCGGGATGGCTGATTGGACGCGAGTTTGCACCCCGACCTGCTCCAGCGCGTTCTGCATCGCCAGCGCGTTCATGACGGTCGCGAGCATGCCCATGTAATCGCCGGTGGTGCGATCCAACCCGCGAGCCGCCCCAGCGACACCGCGAAATATGTTGCCTCCGCCGATGACGAGGCACACTTCAAGCCCGGTATCCTTCGCCGCCTTCACCTCTTCGGCCAGCCGCGCGACATAAGCGGGATCGATCCCGTATTCCTGCTCGCCCATCAGCACCTCACCCGAAAGCTTGAGGAGGACGCGCTTGATGTCAGGAAGGGCCATAGATCGGATGCTCTTGAGGCAGAAGTTGCAGTTGGCGCGCTTTAGCGAGCCTCTTTCCGTTGCGCAAAGGGTAAGCGGACAAGCGCCTCGCTTGCCCACCAAAAAGGACCGCCCCACCCCAAAAAGGTGCAGCGGCCCTCAGAGGTTAAGGTCGGAAGAGTCGGCTTAGCCGCCGACAGCCGCTGCGACTTCGGCTGCAAAGTCGCTTTCCTCGACTTCGATGCCTTCACCCAACTGGAAGCGGACGTAGTCAAAGAGCTTGACCGAACCGCCATTGTCCTTGCCGAACTTGGCGACCGTGTCTTCGACGCTGGTCTTGTTGTCCATGACGAACATCTGGCTGAGGAGAGCGTTCTCTTTCGCAAACTTCTTGATCGCGCCTTCGACCATCTTCTCCTGAACGTTTTCCGGCTTGCCGCTTTCGGCGGCTTTTTCCGCCGCGATGGCGCGCTCACGCTCGATCAGAGCGGCGTCGAGGCCATCCGCGCTCAGCGCCTGCGGGAACATCGAGGCGATGTGCATGGCGATCTGCTTGCCGAAGGGCTCCAGCACGTCGCCGCCAAGGTCGCTTTCGAGAGCCACCAGAACGCCGATCTTGCCGAGGCCATCCGCCGCCGCGTTGTGGACGTACGAAACCACGGCGCCCAAAGGCACTGAGACGGTCTTCATCCGGCGAACGGCTTGGTTCTCGCCGATCGTTGCGATGTTGTCGGTCAGCTTGTCGGCGACGCTGCCGCCATCGGGGTAGCTTGCGGCTTTGAGCGCTTCGACATCGTCCGAATCCAAAGTAAGCGCGACTTGGGTGGTCTTGCGCACGAAGTCTTGAAACTTGTCGTTCTTGGCAACGAAGTCGGTTTCCGAGTTCACTTCCACCGCGGTGCCCGTGGTGCCTTCCACGGCGACGCCAACGAGGCCTTCCGCAGCCGTGCGGCTCGATTTTTTCTGAGCGGTCGCCAGGCCCTTGGCGCGGAGCGCGTCCACAGCGGCTTCGATGTCGCCATCGGCTTCGGTGAGCGCTTTCTTCGCATCCATCATGCCGGCGCCGGTTTTTTCACGGAGCTTCTTCACGTCCGCGACGGAGAAATTGGCCATTGGGGTATCCTTTGTTTTGTCTCATGCGCCGAAAAGGGTCAGCATTCGGTGCTTCCCCTCGGGTGTCGCCCGGCGCGCTAGATTGGTTTTGTGACGGGCGGTTGACGCCGCCCGTCATGAAGAGAGCGATGGGCTCAGGCGGTGGCGGCCGGAGCCTCTTCCGCCGGCGCTTCTTCAGCGGTGACTTCCGGCGCTTCGGCCGGCGGCTCCGCCATCGCGCCAACATCGGCGCCGGAATCGGCCACGGCGCCGCCACGACCGGCGTTAGCCGCGTCACTGATTGCCTGGCAGTACAGACGCACGGCGCGGCTGGCATCGTCGTTGCCCGGAACCGGGAAGGCGATGCCGCTGGGGTCGACGTTGGTGTCGAGAACCGCGATCACCGGAATGCCAAGCACGGCGGCTTCCTTGATGGCGAGGTCTTCCTTGTTGGCGTCGATCACGAACATCACGTCAGGCACGCCGCCCATGTCGCGGATGCCGCCCAGCGAAAGCTCGAGCTTGTCGCGCTCGCGCGTCAGCTGAAGGACTTCCTTCTTGGTGAAGCCGCTGGTGTCGCCTGAAAGCTGCTCTTCAAGCGTCTTGAGACGACGGATCGAGCCGCTGATCGTCTTCCAGTTGGTGAGCATGCCGCCCAGCCAACGGTGGTTCACGAAATGCTGACCCGACTGGCGCGCGGCTTCCGCGATCGGCTCTTGCGCCTGACGCTTGGTGCCGACGAACAGCACCTTGCCGCCTGCGCGGACGGTCTGCTCAACAAAGTCGAGCGCGCGCGCAAAGAGAGGCACGGTCTGCGAAAGGTCGATGATGTGAACGCCGTTGCGCGCGCCGAAGATGTACGGCTTCATGCGCGGGTTCCAACGGTGGGTCTGGTGGCCGAAGTGAGCCCCGGCCTCGATCAATTGCTGCATGGTGACGGTGGTGGCCGCCATAATTCAATTCCTTTCCGGTTCGTCCTCTGGAAGGCATGGGAGACCGTGTTGGCGGAGATCCCGCCTACGGCACCGGTATGAAGCGCCTTCCATGTGAATTTCGCTGCGCGATGAGAACGCATGATTCGCGCACGCATCGTCAGCGAGGCCGCGCCATTAGCGGGACCAGACTACAAAATCTAGTGCCTAATACGGAGATTGGAACACAAGAGGAACAAATTGCTTGACCCAATGGAACACTTAGTGAACATAAGTTCCGGAACAAAGATGGTACGCAAAAGGAAACGAAACGATGGTCACATTTGCAATCAGCGCGCTATTCACACTGGTCGCGATCGCTACCGCTTTGACCTTGGTCGATTGCTGGATCCGCGGCCGATTCGTTTTTGAGGCGCTTCAACGAGAGAGCGCGCTTCTCGATGCGGGCTTCTTGCCGATGACCGCGACAGCCGACCATCGCGTGCGCAAGCGCGTGCGCTACGATACGCTAGCTACGCCGAGCCGGGTTCCGAGCCCGCGTCCGCGCCAAGGCGTTCCTCGGCCGACGCGCGACGCCGCTTAATTCGACCGTATCTGATTAGCGCGTAGGGCATAAGGAACAGATAGATCGCGCTAACAAAGGTGAGGCACCACCAAGGCTCGAGCAAAAGGGCTGCGAAAAGGAGCGCCACAGCGACAATGAGCCATAGGCGAATACCGCGTCTTGGCCTTATCGCACCCCAACTGAGGGTTGCCATGTTGGAGATCATCAGCACGCCGATCGCTGACACCCAAAGGGCGATCAACAA
>JBCCKJ010000023.1:0-14969 GCA_039027455.1 Pseudomonadota bacterium
AGGATCTCGGCAAAGGGTATAGCGGTGCCCATCGAAGTGGGGTTAGCGTCGACGATGGCCGGATCGAGATACGTCGAACGGAAAGCCTCCGTCAGTCCATACATGGGGTACAGATCAGCTTGGGGAAACAGGGATCGAAGGTCGGACACCAATTTACAGGTCAGCGCGCCGCCGCTGTTGGTCAACCTTTTGAGCGGAGCGACAGCCTCTTGAGGCCAGTCTAATTCCGTCAGTTGCACCCACAGGGGCGGCACCGCCGCCAGCGTTGTCACGGCGTACCGGGCGCACGCTTTTGCTACGTCCTTCGGGAAAAGATAGTCCAGCGGCGCAACGCACCCGCCAGCGTACCATGTCGAAAGAAGCTGGTTCTGACCATAATCAAACGAGAGCGGCAGGACCGCCAAGGTCACGTCATCGCTTTGCAGCTCAAGATAATGCGCCACACTCACGGCGCCGAGCCACAGATTAGTATGGCTCAGCATCACACCCTTCGGCCGGCCGGTTGATCCGCTGGTGTAAAGGATCGCGCACAAGTCCTCGGGATCGGCGTTGGAAGCGCCAAGTTCGAGGCCAAGGGCACCGACCGCTTCAAGCGCCTCGTTCTCCTCAATCAGCTCGCACTCAAGCGGCGTGTCTCCTTCTTCCAGCGACGCGAGACGCGCCTTGTTGCTGATCAGGAGGATCGAACCGCTATCCGCCAGAATATGGGCGACCTGCGCGCGCTTGAGCAAAGGATTTATGGGCACATGCACCACGCCCGCTCGCGCAGCGGCCAGGGGCATGACGCAGGTCAACTCCCCCTTGGAGGCCCAAGTGGCCACCCGAGCGCCGGGCTCGGGCGCCAGTCTCGCCAACCAGGCCGCCATGCGCGCAACCGACCGACGGAGATCCTCGTGCGACAGCTCACGCCCTTTGAGCACCAAGGCCGGCTTATCCCCCTGACCTTCACGCACGGCCTTCTCGGCGAGGTGATCGAGCGGAAAGGAGGTTGGATCGAGGGTTTGCGACATGGTGTTCTGCAAAGATGCCTTTGGATAGCGGTATCACGAGAGGAAGCGCATGTTGCAAGTCATGATTAGCCGTGACGCCGCGCCACTTGCGCACGAGCCATCGCGTAGCTAAGTCCCCGCGCCAATTGGAATGCGAGACAAAGCGCTGTGCAAAACGCACCGCTTTCCTTAAATTCGTGCTGGCCTCTCAAAAGGGGCCTAAGGGGTCGGAGAGGGATAGCCAAACCCATGAGCAGCCACGCAGTAAGTCACAATGATCGTACACAGGACGTTGAAGCGGCGGCTTCGGCAAACATTTCGCCACAGGACACTGACGCTTCGACGCTCGGCGACCGCCTCAAAGTGATCCTGATCGATGTTCTAGAGCTCGACCGCGACGACGCGATGGCGTTAGAAGCGGAAAGCGGCCTTTTCGGCCATTTGCCAGAGCTCGATTCCATGGCGGTCGCTGGACTCCTGACTGAGATTGAGGATCGACTTGATATCGTCATCGAAGATGATGAGGTGGATGGTGAAATGCTTGAGACTTTTGGCGGTTTGCTGACCTTTGTCGAGGAAAAGACAGCCCAAGCCTGAGGTGAAAGGGTTACCGGACCAGCAAGCTCGTCAGTTCCACATGGGTGGACCAGCGAAATTGCCCGACCGGACGCAGCTTTGCGAGGCGAAAGCCCCCCTTGTGTAAGGCCGCGACATCGCGCGACCAACTGGACGGATTGCAACTCACATAGACAACCCGTTGAAGGTCACTCGCGGCGATCTGAGCGATTTGCGCCTTCGCACCGGCTCGCGGTGGGTCCAGCAAGGCCGCTCCGAACGGGCTCAATTCGGCGGTGGTCAACGGATTGCGAAACAGGTCGCGGTGCACAGTGAAAACCTGATCCGAAAGTCGGCCGGCAGCGGCCTTGCAAGCAAGATGCGCCGCATGGTCGGCTTCGACACCCAGCACTTTTCGCCCGCCTCGCAGCGCAAACGTGAACGTTCCTAACCCGGAAAACAGGTCAACGACCGATCCTGACCCGCTGAGCCACTCGGTTGCATCAGCCAGCATCTGCGCTTCAGCGTCTGGCGTAGCCTGCAAAAACGCACCGACCGGCATTGAAACGGGCACTCCAGCAAAGCTGACCGTCACCGGTTCAGGCTCCCAGACGGTTTCGGAGCCATACCCCAGGTCAACGCTGAAACGAGCCACGTCTGTGTTGCGCGCGTAGTCGAGAATAGCTTCGGTCGCCGCCAGTCCTTCCATGGGCAGGTTCTTGATCGCAATATCGACGCCCTGATCGCACAGAGCCATGGCGACATCGACGGGTCCCTTGCCTCCATGTTCGGCGATCAAAGTCCGCAAACCCTTTACATGCCTAGAAAGCGCCGGATCGAGCACATCGCACACCCGTAGGTCTACGATCTGGTGAGAGCCGCTGGCTCGAAATCCAAGCACAGCGCCCTTCTGCGCCCGTAAACCGTGCAATGTGGCGCGCCGTCGACTTTGGGGCGGCGAAAGATGCGTTGGAAGAAGCTCGCCGATTTCCACGCCCTGCCCCTCGGCGGCGTTGACCACACGCGCGGTCACGAAATCATGCAGACTTGCCTCATCGGCGTGCTGAAGCTGACAACCGCCACATGTGCCGAAATGCGGGCAAGTTGGCGTTGCGCGGTGAGGACCAGGGGTCAGCTTTCCCGCGGCGTCAACAGTGTCTCCCGGTACGCCGGCACGTACATGCCGACCACTTGACGTCACACCATCGCCTTTGGCTGCAATGCGAACGATGGTTTCGCTTTTGTCCACGATCATTTCCCGCCAACCGCACGCGCCAGCGCTGCGTTGACTGAAAGCGCCAGATCATCAGCCGTGAAAGCTGGCCTGCACAATCGCGCCGCCTCCGCATGCAGCCAAAGGGCCACACACGCTGCCTCGAACGGCGTTGATCCCGCTGCCAAGCGGGCGGCCAGAATGCCCGCCAGCGCGTCTCCTGACCCCGCGACCGACAACCATGACGACGCCGGCGGACCGACCGCGACGGTCCCATCTGGTGTTACAACGAAGCTATCGGGACCTTTCGCCAAGACGACCAAGCCGCTTGATCCTGCCAGCGCTGTCGCTTTGGCAAGTCTCCCCTCGCCAATGACGGAGAAGCGGCGACACAAAGCCTCAAGCTCGCCGTCGTGGGGTGTGACAATTATCGGTGAGGATCTTGCCACCTGCGACGGATCAAGAAGATGCAAAGCGTCCGCATCGAGAACGAGCGGTTTCCCGCTCGCGAGCGCAATATCCAGTTTCGCGCGCGCTTCATCGCCACGGCCTAAACCTGGTCCGATCAACACCGATCCGATGCGCTGGTCAGCCAGAGCGTCGCGCAACGGCGTCTCGTCGTTCACGAGTCCCGCTGTTGCGTTCGCAACGGCGGGGCCAAACCGCTTCACGTAGCCCGCACCGGAGCGCTGGGCCGCAAGCGCTGCCAGCGTCGCCGCCCCCGGCATCGAGCCAGCTACGATCGCGCACAGCCCGCGGGTGTATTTGTGGGCGTTGATCGGCAGCGGCTCAATATGCGGTTTCTCAATACGTTGCGCCGCCTTTCCGATGGTCTTAATGCCGATCGGCACAAGCCGCTTCGTACCCATGATCGCGCGCGCAGGTGTCAAAACATGGGCAAACTTCCACGCGCCCAGAGCCAGCGTCATTGTGAAGTCGGGCAGCTTTTCATTCAACGGCTCGCCTGTATCCGTCGCAACGCCTGACGGCAGGTCGACAGCGATCCGGATAGAGTGACGGTCTGCCAGATCGCGGAGCAAAAGAGCGTGTTCCCCGCTGAGCGGTCGGGTGAGACCGGACCCAAACAGACAATCGACCAAGACGTCGCCCTTGGCGGCGCCACCAGAGCTGAGAACGGGTTCGCCCCACGCTTCGCGCGCTTTTGTCGCCGCGTCGGTTTTCGGAGCAAGCGGGGCCACAATCTGCACACCAAGGCCCCACTCGCGCAGCTTTCTGGCAATGACATACCCATCGCCGCCATTATTCCCCGGGCCACACAGAACTGTGACCGAGCGTCCACCGGCCAGACGGCGCACCCATTCCGCTGCGCCAACTCCGGCGACTTCCATGAGTTCGTGTTCGCTAACGCCCGCGTCGAAAAGCTCCTGTTCGGCTGCGCGCATCTGCGATGCCGTGAGAATTTGGGAAACGCTCACGAAAAGAGCCTCCCTAACAAAGCGCGGTCAGATATCCGCGTAGACATGCGTCTCCGCCTTGGCGCCAGGGTGCGTCAACGCGCCTGTGCGCGCGGACCCAACGTTTTGGGCGTAACGCCACAAAGTGCCCGCTTGATAGTCGTTGACCCGCGGCTTCCAGGCTTTTCGGCGCGCTTCAAGCGTGTCTGCGTCGACCTCGAGGTCGATTGTGCCCTTTTCCGCGTCGATCGAGATTGTGTCTCCGTCCTCGATCAAGGCTATCGGGCCGCACTCAGCGGCTTCTGGGCCAACGTGGCCGATACAAAAGCCGCGCGTCGCGCCAGAAAAGCGTCCATCGGTGATGAGAGCGACTTTTTCACCCATGCCCTGCCCGTACAGCGCGGCCGTGGTTGAGAGCATTTCACGCATGCCTGGGCCGCCTTTGGGCCCTTCATAGCGGATAACCACCACATCCCCATCGACGATCTGGCGCGCTTCAACAGCCGCAAACGCGTCCTCCTCGCGATCGAACACGCGCGCGGAGCCTGTGAATTGCAAACGCTCCATCCCCGCCACCTTCACGATGGCTCCATCCGGTGCGAGGCTGCCCTTTAGGCCGACAACGCCGCCGGTTGGCGTGATCGGATTGGACACCTTATAAAAGACCTTCTGATCAGGGTTCCACGTTATCTCTTCAATGTTCTCGCCCAGTGTCTTGCCCGTGCAGGTGATCGGATTGGGATCAAGAAAGCCGCCATCCAGCAGCGTTTTCATACCCATGTAAACGCCACCGGCCTCGTGCATATCCTTGGCTACATACTTTCCACCCGGCTTGAGGTCAGCGATATAAGGTGTTGATTTAAATATCTCAGCGACGTCGAAAAGATCGAAATCAATCCCAGCTTCGCTCGCCATGGCTGGCAGGTGGAGAGCGGCGTTGGTAGAACCACCGGTCGCCGCCACCACGCGCGCGGCGTTTTCAAACGCGGCCTTCGTGCAGATATCGCGTGGACGCAGGTTCCACTCGAGCAATTTCATCACCTGTTTACCCGCCGCCACTGCAATTTCATCGCGCGAACGATAAGGCGCCGGCGCCATATTGCTGTTGGGAAGCGAAAGACCGATCGCCTCCCCCACGCACGCCATCGTATTCGCCGTGAATTGCCCGCCGCAGGCTCCATGACCGGGGCAGGCGACCTTTTCCAGCGCGGTCAGTTCTTTAAGTGGACAATTGCCCGCCGCGTGCTGCCCCACCGCTTCGAACACGTCAACCACGGTCACATCCTTGCCGCGATGGGTGCCGGGAAGGATCGACCCGCCATAGACAAAGATGCTCGGCACATTCAGCCGCAGCATCGCCATCATCATGCCCGGCAAGCTCTTATCGCAGCCTGCAAAGCCGACCACGGCGTCGTAGCAGTGACCGCGCACAGACACCTCAATCGAGTCGGCGATGATTTCGCGGCTAACCAACGAGCTCTTCATGCCTTGGTGGCCCATCGCGATGCCGTCTGTCACCGTAATGGTGTTGAACCTGCGAGGTGTGCCGCCGCCTTCGATCACGCCTTCGCGGCAAATGTCGGCCTGCGCGTTGAGCGTGGTGTTGCACGGCGCGGAATCGTTGCCCGCGCTCGCCACTCCCACAAAGGGCCGCGCAATCTCTTCCTCGGTCATTCCCATGGCGTAGTAATAGGACCGGTGCGGGGCGCGTTCCGGTCCCAAAGAAACATGGCGCGATGGAAGTTTCGTTTTGTCGAAGCCAGAAGACATAAAGTTACCCGTATTGCTCTTGCGCGCTCCCTGCCCTCAGGAAAGCGCCAGCGCAACCCTTCCCGCAACATCGGCAATCACACCCGCCCAACGGGCCTGATCGGCGCGATTGGAGATAAGATCCTGCCGGATCTCAATCGCGCAATACGGACGACCCTTTGCCTCGGCGTGGCGGTTCATCGTCGCGTTAAGATGACGCCCCGAGTAGGGCTCGTTATCGCCAACGTTGAACCCCAGCTCCTCAAAGAAGCGGATCGCATGGCGCGCGGCGCGATCGTCTTGGTTATAAAGCAGCGCAACCTCCCAGGGTCTCTCCACGCCGTCGCTCTCAAGGCTCGGTGTGAAGCTATGGATCGAAAGAATCAGATCGGGATCGGAGCTATCCAGAAAGTCGGCCAACGCCGCGTGATAAGGCCGATAATAGTGCTCAAGCCGCCGGTCGACATCGGCGCCAATGTTGCCGGGGATGAGATGCCCATCGCTCGATTGTGGGACCAGATTTTCGTGATCTTCTTCGCGGTGGAGATCAATCACCAAGCGGCTGAGCGTGGCCAGATGTGCAGGAAAGTGGTGGTGATCCGCGAGGCGCTGCACCACTCCTTCCACGCCAATATCGACCGCGATGTGCAAATCCATCAACCGGGCAGGAACGCCCAAAGATACATCTCCCGGCACCGCGTTCGACGCGTGATCCGCCACGCAAACCACGCGGGGTGCCAGTGGGTCTTTGGGATCAAATTGGCCGGTGCGCCGGTACGGGATAAAATCGCTCATCGCTAAAAGGCTTTAGCGCAATTTGCCCCCAAGCATCCACCAATTCGGATGGGCAACGGCTATGCTCTCCTGCGCGGCCTCACGCTGCGCTTCGGTATCAAACAATGCGAAGCAGGTTGCGCCAGAGCCAGACATCCGCGCAAGCCACGCCTCCGTGTTTTTGAGCGCTTCGATTACGTCCCCGATCACAGGGCATTGCGCCAAAGCGGGTGCGTCGAGATCGTTGCGGCCTTCGAGAGTGATCGCGCGCGCCGATCCGGTGGGAAGCGGCCCTCGGTCAATCTGGTCCCAAGCTTTAAAGACGGGCCCTGTCGCGAGCGGCACGCTGGGATTCACCAGCAGGACGGGCGTTCCCGCGAGATCATTTTCCACGTCCCGGAGTTCCGTTCCGGTGCCAAGACCAATCGCCATTTCGCTGCGCACGCAAGAAGGGACATCCGCGCCCAGCTTGGCCGCGCGTGACGGCCAATCTTCAGGGAGACCATAAAGCTCTTCGACCATGCGGAACACCGCGCCCGCGTCCGCCGATCCGCCCCCCAGTCCCGCAGCAACGGGGAGGTTCTTCTCCAGCGTGACCGCCAAGCCTTGAGGACGCGGCAGCGCGGCTAAGGCTCGAGCGACGAGATTATCGAGCGGGTTGTGGATATTGCTTGCGAAGGGTCCGAAGGTCTGGAGGCTGTCCTGATCGGCGAGCTTGGCAGTCAGCGTGTCACCTGCGTCGACAAAAGCAAACAGCGTTTCAAGTAGGTGATAGCCATCGCGCCTCCGCTCACGGACGTGCAGCGCGAGGTTTATCTTAGCGTAGGCAGACTCCCTCATCAGCGCGATCATGCATTAACGGCGACATCTGTTCGCCAGACGCCGGTTCCAGTTTCCCCCCAATAGTTAATCTGCTTGGGAAGCAAGTCGCCATCAAGGACAATCTCGAACCAAAAAACGTCTCCCCATAGCTCTTCGGTGCCATAACTCATCCCGCCGATTGAGACTTGTCCAGCCTCTCGATGGATCGCATCTGCACCCCAAAACATTGGTTGACCGCCTATCTCGGTCTCGATTACTCCATCCCAAACATCTTGAGGCTGGTAAGAAATCGCATACTTACCTTCTGGCCCCTCGAAATGCGCCACAAATGATGGCGGCGATTTGATCCGTTCCGCCACCTTCTTACATATTCGGATAGTTAGGCCCACCGCCCCCTTCGGGCGTTACCCAGCTGATGTTCTGGTTGGGGTCCTTGATGTCGCAGGTCTTGCAGTGGACGCAGTTTTGCGAATTTATCTGGAACTTGGGCTCTTTGCCTTCCTCCTCGATCCATTCGTAGACCCCGGCCGGGCAATAGCGGCTAGACGGCCCGCCGAAGACATCGAACTCGCTCGCCTTTTGCAGATCAGCGTCGCCCAGTTGCAGGTGGACAGGCTGATCCTCGGCGTGGTTGGTGAACGAATAGGCGACGTTGGTCAGGCGATCGAAACTGATCTCGCCATCGGGCTTGGGATAGTCGATCTTTGGATAAAGGTCCGCGCGACCCGTCATCGTGTAATCGGCGTGGTGCTTCATGCTGATCGGCAGGCCGATCTTGAGCGTGCGCATCCACATGTCTGCGCCCGCCAAGACAACGCCAATGTCTTCGCCGTATTTCGCAACCGCTGGGCCCGCGTTTTGAACCAGCTTAAGCTCATCGGCGATCCAGCTTGATCGGACGCTTGGCTCATAGGCCTGCAATTCAGGCTGGCTCTCGTGGCCTTCGATCTCAGCAACAATAGCTTCGGCGCACAGCATACCGCTCTTCATCGCGGTGTGGCTGCCCTTGATGCGAGGGACGTTCAAGAACCCCGCCGCACAGCCGATCAAAGCGCCGCCGGGGAAGGCAAGCTTTGGCACCGACTGCCAGCCGCCTTCGTTGATGACACGCGCACCGTAAGCGACGCGGGTGCCGCCCTCCAATATCTCACGGATTTCGGGGTGCTCCTTCCAGCGCTGGAATTCCTGATAGGGAGAGACCCAGGGGTTCTTGTAATCGAGCCAGGTCACAAAGCCCAAAGCCACCTGACCGTTCGCCTGATGGTAGAGGAAGCCGCCGCCATTGGTGGCGCTTTCGCTCAGCGGCCAGCCTTGGGTGTGGATCACACGGCCCGGCACGTGCTTATCGGGGTCAATGTCCCAGAGTTCCTTGGTGCCAAGGCCGTAGACCTGAGGCTGACAATTGGCCTCCAGATCGTATCTCGCCTTCATCTGCTTTGTCAGCGAGCCGCGCGCGCCTTCGGCAAACAAGGTGTACTTGGCCTCGATCTCCATGCCCGGCGTGAAATCGCCCTTGTGACTGCCGTCTTCGGCGATGCCCATATCCTGCGTGATGACGCCTTTGACCGCGCCATTCTCATCAAACATCACCTCGCACGCGGGAAATCCGGGGAACACCATGACTTCAAGCTCTTCGGCCTTTTCCGCCAGCCAGCGGGTCAGATTGCCAAGCGAACCTGTGTAGCAACCGTGATTGCTCATCAGAGGCGGCATGATGATGTGCGGAAGGGAGGTCTTGCCCGACTTGCTCAACACCCAGTGCCAGTTGTCGGTCACCGGCGTCTCAGCCATCGGACAATCCATCTCGCGCCAGTCAGGAAAGAGTTCGCCAAGAGCCTTGGGATCGACCACGGCACCAGACAGGATATGCGCGCCGATTTCAGAGCCTTTTTCCAGAACGACCACTTCAAGCTCTTCATTGAGCTGCTTCAGCCGGATCGCGGCGGACAGTCCCGCCGGGCCGCCTCCCACGATCACAACGTCGCATGGCATGCTTTCGCGTTCAATCATCGACTTAAATATCCCCAATTGCTCTTTTGGTCGGCTCTACATTGCCGTCTGCTCTCGTGTACCACTTGATTAGCCGACCCAAGACAGTCAAGACCTACGCGACGAGCCATAAACGCCTCCATGACCCAACCAACTCTATCTTTGCGAGACGAGCTGTCTTCAGCGCTCGATTGGTGGCGCGAGGCCGGGGTCGATACTGTGTTTACGGATGACGCCACGGTTTGGCTTCGAGAACCAGGGGAGGAAGAAGCGGCCGTTGAAGTTGATCCGCCGGCTGAGAGCCCTTCTCTTCTCACGAGGGAACCGGCCAAAGCGAGCGAAGTCGCCGCGAACGCAGCCGCTGCGCCAATCGACTTTTTTGCGCAAGGAAAGCCCGAGACACTCGAGGAGTTTCGCGAGTTTTGGCTTACCGCACCCGATCTGGACCCGATTGGACTGACCGGGCGCGTACCGCCACGTGGCGCGCAGAGCGCTGACTTGATGGTGCTCGTTGTCGATCCCGAACAGCGGGATACCGATGCGCTTCTATCGGGCCCGCAAGGTCGGCTTCTCAAGAGCATTCTGGACGCAACCGGTGTTTCGACTGACCGAGCCTATGTGGCGTCAGCCTTGCCGCGTCACACTCCTATGGCGGACTCGGCTGCGCTTGCCGGACGTGGGCTGGGCGCAGTCTTGCACCATCATATCTCGCTCGTTGCGCCAAAACAGTTGATCGCGTTTGGGTCAGGGCTTGCCCCATTCTTTGACGCCTATCTAAACCAGACCACGACGGATTCACGGCAGGTTCAGGGGCTCGCGCCACTTCCAGCGCCTTTCATGTGCGAGGGTTTGGACGGCCTAATTAGCATGCCAAGCCTCAAGGCGCGGTTCTGGCGGAGATGGATGGAATGGACCGCAACAAAGGACTAAGGCTGGGCCGCTGGGGCGCCGTTCTTGTGAGCGGCGTGATCGCCACCTCGATTTGCCATTCCCCCCTTTCCGCGCAGGTTTCTTCCGGCAGCATGGCCGCGCACTACGCCGATGGCTGGGCAAACTCGTCTTCTCGTAATACGATAATCCCGCGGGTCCTGTCTGACCAAGATCAGGCGTATTACAGCCAAGTCTTTGCCGCGATTGATGACGAAGACTGGGACACCGTGGAGAAACTGGTTGGAAGCCGCAACGAAGGTCTCCTGCACCAGACGGTCCGCGCCGAGTACTACACCCACGCCAACAGCCCAACCGCAAGCGCCGAACGTCTCTTGGCGTGGCTGGAAGAGGGTGTGCACCTCCCGCAAGCGCCTCAGATAGGACGCATGGCCGCACGGCGCGGTGTCGACCAACTCCCGGAATTTCCGAGCCAACAGCGCCTCATTTTTCAGCGCGAGGCCTCCAAACGCACGCGCCCGCCCACGGTGAACGACGGATCCATTTCTGATCAGGTCCGAGCCCAAATCCTTGACGCGATACGCAACGACGATCCCGTTCAGGCCTATCAAACGCTCGCCGAGGTGGACTCCGAGCTTAGCTCCGAAGCGCGCGCGGAATGGCGGCAACGCGTCGCCTGGAGCTTCTACATCGAGAACGACGACGCCAACGCGCTGGCTCTGGCGCAAACCGTCAGAGACGGCAGCGGCGCTTGGGTGGCTGAGGGCGAATGGGTTGCGGGATTGGCCACTTGGCGTCTGGGCGATTTCGCCCTGTCCTCGAGGTCGTTTACGAACGTTGCGCGCCAAACGGCCAATACAGAGCTCCGCGCCGCAGCGCATTACTGGGCCCATCGCGCTTTGGTCCGCATCGGACAGCCAGACGCCGCGTATCAGCATTTGGCGTCGGCCGCTGGCCTGCCAGAAACGCTCTATGGGATGCTCGCGCGCGATCAGCTGGGTCTGGACTCTCTCCAAGCCGGGCAAGAGCTGTCGTTCACAGGCGCGGATTGGAGACGCCTTGAGGCGCGCCCCAATGTGAAGATCGCAATTGCGCTCACCGAGCTTGGTCAGATTGCGCTCGCCGACGAGGTTCTGCGTCACGAGGCGCGCATTGGCGGCGCACAGGGTTACGGCTCCTTGGCGCGCCTTTCTCGCGAGTTGGGCTTGCCCGCTACGCAGTTCTTCATGGCGCACCACGCGCCCTACGGCGCGCGCTCGGACACTTCGCTGCGATACCCCGTCGCAAGCTGGCGACCGGCTACAGGCTGGCGCGTCGACCCAGCTCTGGCGTTCGCACACGCGCTGCAGGAGTCGAACTTCCGGGCCTCCGCCGTCAGCCCCGCCAACGCACGCGGGCTTATGCAGATCCGGCCCATCACAGCCCGCCAGCACGACCGTCGGCTGAACCTTGGTGCGAGTTATGAGGACTTGAACAATCCCGAGGTCAACCTCGCCTATGGGCAGCGTCATCTCGAAACGCTGCGCGATGATCCGGCGACGGGTGGCAAATTGCCCAAGATCATGGCCGCCTACAACGCTGGGTTGGTTCCCGTTACCCGCTGGAACACCGAGATCCGCGACTTTGGCGATCCGCTTCTCTGGATGGAATCGATCCCCTATTGGGAAACGCGCGGATACGTCGCGATCGTCATGCGCAATTACTGGATGTATGAGCGCGCCGCGGGCGTGTCCTCGCCTTCGCGCTTGGCGCTTGCACAAGGCCTCTGGCCCGAATTCCCCACACGGGTTAGACCGCGCGCTGCGCAGGCCTACCCGCGCAACTGAACCGGTCCGCAAAGCAGGAATGAGACTATGGCGATTGATCCTGAGCGCCCCTTTGTGCCGATCCGAATAGCGGTGCTCACCGTATCGGACACGCGCACCATTGAAGACGATACGTCCGGGGACATACTCTCCAAACGCATCGAGGATGCGGGCCACACGCTCGCTGAGCGCCGCATCGTCAAGGATGACGCGAGCCAGCTTGCCGCGCAGTTCGAACAATGGATCGACGACCCCCAGATCGACGCGATCGTCTCCACCGGGGGCACCGGCCTGACGGGCCGTGACGTCACCCCTGAGGCGTTTTCCCGGATCGAAGGAGGACGCGACATTCCCGGTTTTGGCGAGCTCTTCCGTTGGCTCAGCTTCAAGACGATCGGCACCAGCACGGTGCAATCGCGCGCCTGCGCCCTTGTTGCACGCGGAACCTACATCTTCGCCCTGCCCGGTTCGAACGGCGCGGTGAAGGACGGGTGGGACGGCATCCTTGCTGAGCAGCTCGACAGCCGCAATCGACCCTGCAATTTCGTCGAATTGATGCCTCGATTGACGGAAACCTGAAACACAGGAATTCCAGTGCTTTAGCCAAGACATGGACCGCGTGTTACACGGTCTTGAAGCGAAAAACCCATCCTTTCCAAAAGCGGCCTCGGTCATACTCGCCTGCCTGCCCTGATGGCTCCGGGTAGGAAAGCGAAATGGGATGACACAGACCTCTATGTTCTTTATATGTTCCATCTATGGGAACGCACAGGCATCCGGATTTTGAACGAGGCCGTGGCGCCGCCTCCGGTGACGTCTCAACCCGCTTTGGCTTACCGACGCGAAACGTTGACGGAGACTGGCGCGACCACATGGAAAGCCTCGACGGTCCACCCGTCAAGCTGCGCACCACCGTCACTGAGGAACGCCCCAAGACGATCCTGAGCTTCAACCAATCGCCCGATATCCCGTTTGATCGCTCGATCAACGCCTATCGGGGGTGTGAGCACGGCTGCATTTACTGCTTCGCTCGCCCGACCCACGCTTACCATGATCTGTCGCCCGGCCTCGATTTCGAGACGCAGCTGTTTGCCAAACCCAACGCGGCGCAATTGCTGCGCGAAACGCTCGCCAAACCGCGCTACACGCCCCGCCCGATTGCGCTGGGCACCAACACCGATCCGTATCAACCGATTGAGCGCGATTACCGGATCACCCGCGACGTGCTGAAAGTGTGCCTCGATACGCGCCATCCGGTCACGATCACGACCAAGTCCGATCGCGTGGTGCAAGACGCGGATGTGTTGGAAGAGATGGCGCGCGAGAAGCTAGTCGCGGTGGCGATTTCGGTCACAACTTTGGACCCAGCGCTGTCTCGCAAGCTCGAGCCACGCTGCGCCGCGCCGACAAAGCGATTAGCGGCGCTGGAGAAGCTGGTCGAACTGGGCGTGCCCACCCACTGTTCCATCTCTCCGATCATCCCGGCGATCACGGATGAATTCATGGAGGACATCATCGCCCGCGTCGCCGAGCTTGGCGTGCCTAGCGTGGGCTGGATACCCCTTCGCTTGCCCCACGAAGTCGCCCCGCTGTTTCGCGAATGGCTCGATGTCCACTACCCCGAGCGCGCGAGCAAAGTGATGAGCATCGTTCGCTCCATCCGCGCCAAGGACGGAAGGGGCCGGGATAACGATCCCGACTTCTTCACCCGCATGCAACCCAAAGGCGTCTGGGCCGACTTGCTGCGCAGCCGCTTTCGCATCGCCTGCAAACGCGCGGGGGTCGGCAAGCACCGGTTTGAGCTCGACTGCTCACGGTTCAGGCGGCCGGAAGTCGGCAGGCAGATGCGGTTACTGTGATCGCGACACAAGGTCCTCCGCAGCCCCCATACCCGACATGGCCTGCAGTGTCAGTTTGGTCGGAATTGGGTGATAACTCGAAACGAGGCTCGCAACCTCGTCCCTTTTTGGCTGATCGAGATCTTGCATGAAGTTCTCCAGCCATTTCCGCTGTTCGGTGTTCCCACCATATGTATTCAAGTACAATGAGAAATAAGCCGCCGCTTTTACCGGATCCTTTTCGATCCCTTTCGCACCGTTGTGAACCGAAGCGTAGGCTTGCAATGCTCCCGCAGTCCCTTGCATCGCGGCCTTTGAAAGCCATTCCATTGCCAGTGGAATGTCACCGCTTCGATACAAGAGGATCGCCACATCTTGTTGCGCCAAGGCGTATCCGGCTTTGGCGGCTACTAATTTGAACTCAAGTGCTCTATCAAAATCGACCTCGAGCAATTGATATTGCCCGTCATAAAAACACCCTAGTTTATAGGCTGCCAACGGATCGCCCAATTCGGCTGACTGCCTAAAAAGTTTGACAGCCGTTTGCTGATCCTTAGCGACACCTTCACCAAGCAGGTACATCATCCCAAGATGATAAAGCGCCTCTGCATTCCCCTCGGAAGCAAGCTGCTCAAGCTCTTGAGACAGCGAACCTTCGGCATTGGCGGGTGCGCCAGCTGCTAGAGCAAGAGCAGCAGACCCAGTGATTAGACTCGTGATCAACTTCAATTTCATGTCACCCAAACCCCTCGCCCGGCTCACCCGGTTCAAACCGGATCAAGCGGCTGTCGATCAGCGCGGCGGTGCGGTTGATCACGGCTTTCTGATACTCCGCGTCGGTCACCATCTCCAGAAACGCGCCCGCGTTGGGGTATTCGGCGACAAAGCCGTCGTGCCATTCGCGCACCTCGGGTCCGGTCACCATTGTCTCG
>JBCCKJ010000024.1:0-14796 GCA_039027455.1 Pseudomonadota bacterium
CCCCGCGCTAAAGAGACATTTTCGTGTCAGCTTCATGACACAGCGCCGCCCGAGTTTCTCTAGCGCACCCGCAATCTCTCGCGAGTGAGTTGATCGACCCTAGTGACGCCCATCAGCCGCATCCCGCGCTCGATTTCGTCCCTTAGCAGACCGAGTGCGCGCTCAACACCGTCTTGGCCCGCCGCCGCCAGAGCGTAGAGATAAAGTCGGCCTCCAGACGCAGCGGTAGCGCCGGTGCACAGCGCTTTCAAAGCGTGCGTGCCGCGCCGCACGCCGCCGTCACAGATAATCTCGATTTCTCCGCCCACCGCGTCGACGATCTCTTGCAACTGATCGAAGGGCGCGCGGCTGCCGTCCAATTGCCGCCCGCCATGGTTGGACAGCATGATTCCATCCGCGCCGATTTCGACCGCGTGGCGCGCGTCGGCGACGCTCATCACGCCTTTAAGCACAAAGGTGCCGCCCCACTGTTCGCGAATGGCACCGGCGGTGGACCAGTCCATCGAGGTGTCGAGCATCGTGTTGAAGTATTCCGCGATGCTCACCGCCTGGCTCGAGCCTTCGCTGACATGCGTGTCGAGATTGGGCAGGCGGAATTTCTCACGAAGGACATAATCGAGCGTCCACTTGGGCCGCGTGGCGTAGCTCCACACGCTCGCGGGCGTAAAGCGGGGCGGGGTGGTGAAACCGGAGCGCAGACACCGCTCACGCTTGCCTGAAACGATGGTGTCGACCGTTAGCGCCATGCAATCGAACTTCGCGGCCTGGCACCGCTCGATCATATGCGTGTTGAGCCCCTTGTCCTTGTGCACGTAGAGCTGGAACATCTTGGGCCCGTTGGTCAGCGCGGCAATTTCTTCAATCGAGCGCGTAGCGAGGCTGGAAATGCCAAACCACAGCCCGAACTTCTCCGCGGCCTTCGCGACGGCGGTTTCGCCGTGCCAGTGGAAGGCGCGCTGCACCGCTGTGGGGGAAAGAAGCAGGGGTAGAGCGCTGTGGCGGCCCAGAATGGTGCAGGACGTGTCGATCTCATCCACGCCTGCGAGCACATCGGGCACCAGATCCACGGCCTCGTAAGCCATAGTGTTGCGCGCTTTGGTTAGCTCGTCATCCGCCGCGCCATCAATGTAATCGAACACAGGGAAGGGCAGGCGCTTCTTCGCCAGCGTGCGAAAATCGTCGATATTGTGACAGTCTGAGAGCCGCATAGTCGCGTGAGGCTCTGGCCGATTGCGCTTTTCAAGTCGACCCCTTCCGATCGACCGCATCGCTTCATGACTTTTTTTTGCAGACCAGTGTCACCAATCGCGGGCGGCCTGCGAACCCAGTGATGTGAGCGGCCATCGGGCGGCGATCGATGAACAAGGCGCTGGTCCCCTGCCAGCACCTCCCTGACACTCCTTGTTCGTCGAAGTGATCGCCCGGTGGCTCTCGCACAGGCTCTGATCCCCAGGAGAACCCAACAATGAAACTTCGTACACTTATGCTGGCCGCCGCGGCGCTCGCCGCTCCGCTGGCGATTTCAGCGCCCGCGCACGCCGATGGCGGCGTGTTCGTAGGCGTCGAAGGCGAGAACATCGCCGTGAGCGGCTACGACACGGTCAGCTATTTCCAAGGCGACGGCGTGCCCTTGAAAGGCGACGCGCGTTTTGCCGTCAAATACAACGGCGCGGTCTGGCACTTTGCCAACCAAGCGAACGCCGACGCGTTCAAAGCAAACCCGGACGCTTACGCGCCCCGCTATGGCGGCCACTGCGCGTGGGCGCTGGGCGCGAATGGCGCGCTCGCACCGGGCGATCCCAAGCTCTACAAGATCGTCGACGGCAAGCTCTATCTGAACTTCAACAAGAGCGTTCAGAACCGTTGGCTCAAGAACATTTCCGGCTTCATCAGCAAGGCGAATGTCGCGTGGGCAGACACGCCCGACGGCAAAGTCTTTGGCGACAGCTGAGCTGATTGAACTTCCCATTTTCAAAGGATTGATACCATGACCAAACCCGTTTCCCTTACCCGCCTTTTGATGGTCGCTGGCGGCCTTGCTGTCACGACAGCGGCGGCTCCCGCCTTTGCCAGCGGTCAATGCGCTCCGGCGACCTGTACCGTGGCCGCGTGCTCAGCGTGCAGCGCGTGTTCGGCGTGCGACGCTTCGGCCTGCGACGCCGCGGGCTGCGCGGCGAGCGCATGTGCAGCCTCAGCTTGCTCGGCTTCGCCTTGCTCGGCGGCGGCCTGCGCGGCCTCCGAGTGCGCGGCTGCGGCTTGTGGCGCGGACGCTTGCGCGGCGAGCGCTTGCGACGCGGCGGCGTGTTCAGCGGCGGCTTGCTCGGCAAGCCCCTGCGACGCAGCGGATTGCGCACCGGCTGCCTGACGGTGCGTGTCCTGGTGTGGCCGGGGAGAACGCTCCTCCTAGTTGATCTCCGGTCACACCTTTTTCCAGGTTCTGGCTTGGAAGGATGGCAGCCATTTTAGGAGGTCGCTTCGTGTGTACGAGCCCCACGCACGAAGCTTTCGCCCGCAAGAACCCATGAGAGAGGGTTCTTGCGGGCTTTTTATTGAGTTCTCACCTTAGCTAGAGTATGTCACTGGCCGTGCCCCGGACCTTTCGATCCGAGCCACCGCACAATCTTAGCGCTTCTGGTTTTGGTTTAGCACCAGCGCGGCAACGCTGATAACCAAGCCAGAAGTGCCGAGGATTGCGAAAAACAAATCAATATCTTTTTGCTCAGCAGCCAGAGTTCGCGCCCAACTGGCGCGCGGCGAGATCCTCATAGCTGTAGCGCTGTTCGGGTTCGAAGCCGGGGCAGGGCTGATATCTCGGATCTTGCGCCAGGCAGCCCGGCCCGCAAATTTGGATCGCGGTGGGGCCGCTCCAATCGACACGCCAAAAGCGCCCGCCGGGCGTCGCGACATAGCCGTCCATCCCGCTGGACGCATCGCTGGCCAAATCCTGAAGCGAGGGCACTTCGCTGTCATAGGCGTCGTTTTGCGCGGCGTGGGTGTGGAAGCTGGCGAGAGGCCGCATTCCGGGTTCATCGAAGTAAGAGATACCGCAGCTCGCTTCGTCCCCTTGGCGCGGGGGCGAGGCGCCCAGACTGCCATCGCTGCGCTCAAAAATGATGCCGCACAGCTCAATATCGCTGGCAAAGCTCTGTTGCTGCAATGCGTTAAGTTGATCCCGCGCGAAGGCCTGCACTTCCTCCTGCGTCACCGTGATCACGAAATCGTCCGCGTCTTTGGTGTTCATGATCCCGCGCGCAACGATCGCCGCCCAGACGAGCGCCATCAGGATAAACAGAATGCGGGTGGTGCGGGCGCTCATAAGGGCTCCCGCACGATAGGCGTCAGTTTTTGGATTTGTCGACCAGCTTGTTCGCGCCGATCCAAGGCATCATCGCGCGAAGCTCAGCGCCCGTTTTCTCGATCGGGTGCGCCGCTGCGGCCTTACGCGCCGCTTTAAGCTCGGGCTGGCCCGCGCGGTTATCAAGCACGAAGTCCTTCACAAAGCGGCCGGCCTGAATGTCGGCGAGGACACGCTTCATTTCGGCCTTGGTTTCGTCGGTGATGATGCGCGGTCCGGTGGTGATGTCGCCGTATTCGGCGGTGTTCGAGATCGAATAGCGCATATTGGCGATGCCGCCTTCGTACAGCAGATCGACGATCAGCTTGGTTTCGTGCAGGCACTCGAAATAGGCCATTTCTGGAGCGTATCCGGCTTCGGTCAGCGTTTCGAAGCCCGCTTGAATGAGGTGGGTGATCCCACCGCACAGCACGGCCTGTTCGCCAAAGAGATCGGTTTCGCACTCTTCCTTGAAATTCGTCTCGATTATGCCGCTGCGGCCACCGCCGACACCCGATGCGTAGGCCAGAGCAATGTCGTGCGCCGCGCCGCTAGCATCCTGGTGGATAGCGATGAGGCACGGCACGCCGCCGCCGCGCTGATATTCACTGCGCACGGTGTGGCCAGGACCCTTGGGCGCGATCATGATGACATCGATATCGGCAGGCGGTTCGATCAGGCCAAAGTGGACGTTGAGTCCGTGAGCAAAGGCAAGCGCGCTGCCCGGCTTCATATTGCCTGCCAGATCGTTCTCCCAGATCGCGGCCTGATGCTCGTCCGGGGCCAGGATCATAAGGATATCGGCCCATTTGGCCGCCTCAGTGTTCGAAAGCACCTTGAAGCCAGCGTCTTCCGCTTTCTTGGCGGTGGCCGACCCTTCGCGCAGCGCAATCGCAACTTCCGCGACGCCACTATCGCGCAGGTTTTGCGCATGGGCGTGCCCTTGCGAACCGTAGCCCAGCACGGCGATTTTCTTGGATTTAATCAGGCCGAGGTCAGCGTCGGCGTCGTAAAAGACCTTCATGGGTGTTCCCTTGTTCTTGGTAATTCGTTTGTCAGGAAAAGTGGGCTTACACGCTCTGCAATCCGCGCATCATGCCGACGACGCCGGAGCGGCCGACCGATACGAGGCCAAGCTCGCGCATCAAAGTGATAAAACTGTCGATCTTGTCGGGCGCGCCGGTGAGCTCGAAGACGAAGCTCTCGGTGGTGGTGTCGACCACCTTGGCGCGAAAGAGTTCGGCGATGCGGAGCGCTTCCACGCGCATCTCGCCTTTACCCGCGACCTTTATCAGCGCCAATTCGCGTTCGACGTGCGGCCCCGCGGCGGTGAGGTCGAGCACTTTGTGCACCGGCACCAAGCGCTCCAGCTGCGCTTCGATCTGATCGATCACTTCGGGCGGCCCGTTGGTGACGATGGTGATGCGGCTGACGGCGTGATCGTCCGAGATATCGGCCACGGTCAGGCTGTCGATGTTGTAGCCGCGCGCGGTGAACAGGCCGGTTATCTTGGCGAGGATGCCCGGCTCGTTATCGACCGTGACCGCGAGGACGTGCCGCTCGCTTTCGGCGGTTGTGATTTTCATCAAACTAGCGCCTTCGCTTCGTCGTCCATCGTGCCGTCGACGCGGTCGCCATAGAGGATCATATCGGTGTGCGCGGCGCCTGATGGGATCATCGGCAAGCAATTCGCGTCTTGCGCGACGCAGCAATCGACCATGACCGGACCGTCGTACTCCATCATGGCGAGAATGCCGGCGTCGAGTTCGTCTTCGGACGTTATGCGGATGCCCTTCCAGCCATAGCTCTCGGCGAGCTTCACGAAATCGGGCAGGCTGTCGGAATAGCTGTTCGAATAGCGGCTTTCATAGGTCAGCTCCTGCCACTGGCGGACCATGCCCATATATTCGTTGTTCAAAATGAAGATTTTGACCGGCAAGCGGTATTGCGAGGCGGTGCCCAGTTCCTGAATGTTCATCTGGATGCTGGCTTCGCCGGCGATGTCGATCACCAAAGCGTCCGGGCAACCCAATTGCGCGCCGATAGCGGCGGGCATGCCATAGCCCATCGTGCCAAGGCCGCCACTGGTGAGCCATTTGTTCGGGCTTTCAAACCCATAATATTGCGCGGCCCACATCTGGTGCTGGCCGACTTCGGTTGAAACTATCGGCTCGCGATGTTTGGTCAGCGCGTGAAGCCGCTCGATCGCCTTTTGCGGCATGATCATCTGCGGATTCTTGGCGGATTTCTCGGGGTAGGCGAGGCATTCGCGCGCGCGCCAGCCCGCGATACGCGCTTTCCATTCGCCCAGATCCTGCGGCTTGCGGTCACCCCACGCGGCGATCAACTGGCCCAGCACCGCCGCGCAATCGCCGACAATGCCCAGCTCAACCGGGACCGTCTTATTGATCGAGGACCGGTCGATATCGATGTGAATCTTCCGGCTGTCGGGCGAAAACGCGTCTAGGCGGCCCGTCACACGGTCATCAAAGCGCGCACCGATGCAGACCATTACGTCCGCGCGGTTCATCGACATGTTGGCTTCGTACGTGCCGTGCATCCCCAGCATGCCAAGGAAATCGGGGTGAGTGTGCGGGAAGCAGCCGAGGCCCATCAGAGTTGACGTGACGGGCGATCCGGTGAGATCCTGAAACTGGCGCAACAATTCGCTCGCCTCGGGCCCCGAATTGATCACACCGCCGCCGGTGTAGAGGATCGGGCGCTCCGCGTTCGCGATCATCTCGACCGCTTCGGTGATTTGCTCCGCGCTCGCGACCATCTGCGGGGCGTAGCGATGCGCCGCGGTGAGGCGCGAGGCGCGGCTTTGCGAGGGAACCGCGATCTGCACGTCTTTGGGAATGTCGATCACGACAGGACCGGGGCGTCCCGTGGTCGCAATGCGGAACGCTTCTTCGATGGTTGCCGCGAGGTCGGCGGGGTCTTTCACGAGATAGTTGTGCTTGGTGCAGTGGCGCGTGATGCCAATCGTGTCGGCTTCCTGAAACGCGTCAGTCCCGATGAGCCCCGTGGGCACTTGCCCCGTGAGCACGACCATGGGGATCGAATCCATATAAGCATCGGCGATGGCGGTGACCGCGTTGGTCGCGCCCGGGCCGCTGGTCACCAAAACGACGCCTGGCTTGCCCGTGGCGCGCGCGTAGCCTTCCGCCGCGTGACCTGCGCCCGCTTCGTGACGCACGAGGATGTGGCGGATGCGCTCATCGCCGAAAAGCTCGTCGTAAATGGGAAGGACCGCGCCGCCGGGATAGCCGAAGACAAATTCGACGCCCTGATCGACCAGACCTTGAACCAGAATGGCGGCACCCGAAGGCTGTGACACGCTACTCTCCCAACAACACGACAAAACAAAACGGCCCGACGCGGATATTCGCATCAGGCCGACCAAGACACTTAGATGAAAACGCCTAGATCAACCTGCACCTGTAACGAGAAGTACAATAATCATGATCCGGGGCCTTTTCCTTTCCGTGATAACCGCTGAATTAGACACTTTCGAAGCCGAAACCAAGAGGTTTGGTTACAGGCTCCACCCGCGTCGGACATCGCGGCGTTATGCGTATGAATCTACCGCGTCAACCGTTAAGAACGCAATAATCCTTCAAAAATATCTTCATAGGCGATATTTTGCGATTCAATCGCGTCGGTGACGCGCGTCCAATCGGCGTCGGTCTGGCGGCGGAACCAGGTGTATTGTCGCTTAGCGTAGTTGCGCGTGGCTTGCGCGCCCACTTCGATGGTCTCTTCCTTGGTCGCTTCCTCGGCAAGAAGGGCGGCGATTTCGGGCACGCCGATGGCGCGCATTACGGGCAGATCGGGATCAAGCTCGCGGGCCAGCAAAGCCTCAACCTCGGTCATCGCCCCGTGCTCCAGCATTTCAGCAAAGCGCCGGTCGCACCGCTCATACAGCCATTCGCGTGGCGGAAGCAGGATGAGCGGGAACAGCGTGATTTCATCGCTAACGCCGCCTGTCTTGGCCAATTGCCAATCGCCTAAAGTCACTCCGGTGGAGCGTTTGACCTCAAGCGCGCGGGCGATGCGCTGGCTGTCGGTCGGCTCAAGCAGGGTGGCGCGTTCGGGGTCTTCGATCATCAGAGCGGCATGCGCTGTTTCGATGGGAAGGGCGCGGACCTGTTCGCGGATCGTGGGGTCGATTTCGGGGATGGGTGCGATGCCTTCCAGCAAGACCTTCATGTACATGCCCGTGCCGCCGACAAGGATCGGGACCGCTCCCGCTTCGTGGCATTGCGCGATCTCTTCACGCGCGACTTCGGCCCAGCGCGCGGCGGAACAGGCCACCGCGCCATCCCACGCGCCGAACAGGCGATGCTCGATACCGCCCATTTCGTCTTCGGTGGGCCGGGCGGAGAGGACGCCTAGATCGGCGTACACCTGCGCGCTGTCGGCGTTGAGGATGACCGCCTTTGAACCTTGCTTTTCAATCCGCTTGGCGAGTTCGACCGCGACTGCGCTCTTGCCGCTGGCGGTTGGCCCTGCAATGAGCGCGACGGGCCGCTCGGGCCCCTTTTTCTCAGGAGACGACTTTGTGGTCATAGCGCGGCTGATAGCAGATGCGAACGATCTGGAAACGCGCCTTGCGGCTATGGTCCGTGGAATACGGCATTCTGACCTGACCATCGCTGAACCCGATGTGGTCTGGTCGGGGGAACACAATGAGGTTCTTCAACTCGAATTTCACGTCTCTGAACCACGAATGGCGGTGAATATCGTTGAGACCCATTTTCAAGGCTGCGATCTTCTGATGAAAAGCAATTCGACAGATCGGATCGACCTTCTGGTTTCCGATATGGATTCGACCATGATCGGGCAGGAATGCATCGATGAGCTGGCTGACTACGCCGGGATCAAAGACCAGATCGCCGCAATCACTGAGCGCGCGATGCAGGGCGAGATCGACTTTGAGAACGCTTTAAGGGAACGTGTCGCCCTGCTTGCGGGCCTCGACGAAAGTGCGATTGATCGCTGTCTAGACGAACGCATCCGGCCCAATCCCGGTGCGCGCGACTTGATCCAAGGGCTGAAAGCCAAGGGCGCTCGGACAGTCCTGGTCACGGGCGGCTTCCATCACTTCGCTGACAGGGTCGCTGAACGGATCGGCTTCGACCGTGTGGTTGGAAATCGATTGGCGGTTAAGGATGGCAAGCTGACGGGAGAACTCGACGGACCGGTGAGCGACGCCAGCACCAAAGCGCGCGTGCTCGCTGAAGAAAGCGCGAAGCTGGGGGAGGGGGCGGTGAGCCTCGCGCTGGGCGATGGCGCCAACGATATTCCGATGATCGAGGCGGCGACCTATGGCATCGCCTATATGGCCAAGCCCAAAGCGAAGGCGGCAGCGGACGGTCAAATTGAAAGCGGGAATCTGGCCAATGTCCTGACGTTATTGGGTGTTGAGTGAGGTCTCTCGTGGTGTGATCCACAGGCCGACCAAAAAAGCGTTTTGATCTGCGACCCAAATCTGCTATTTACACAAGTGTAAGTAAGGGGCGCTAATCGAGGCGCACGTGAAAACAAAAGGCATCAGGCACATCATGGCACGCAAAGACTACAGCGCAATTACCGCTCCCGATGGCACCGTTCTTCGCCATCCCGATCGTCCGCAACCGCGCTATTCTCCGCTGCGCGCGTGGAAGAATTTTCGCCTTCTGATGAAGGACAAGGAAGACACCAGCCTCGTCTTCAAGATTTACGAATCGCTGCCCTCGAATGATTTCATGCCCCGTGTAGAGAAGCTGGCGTTCTCCGAGCGCGGGCAAACGCTTCGCAGCACCGAGCCCAACCTGCCGGAAATCCTGGATGATCACGCCGCCTTGCGCAAGACGCCCAAGGGCAGCCTAGCGCACGCCTATTGCGATTTCATGGAAAGCGAAGGCCTGACCGCAGCGGGTCTGGTGGCCGAAGCCGAAAGCCTTGGTCGGGCGAAATACCTCGATGTGATCCAATGGTTTGCCGAACGTTCGCGTGACACGCACGATCTCTTCCACGTGCTCACCGGCTATGGCCGTGACGCGCTGGGTGAACAGTGCGTGTTGCTGTTTACCCACGGACAAAGTCCCTCGCAGGGCCACCTGCTGATTGGTTACGCCGGGTCGATCAACATCAAGTTGCAGGTCAAAGGCAGCAAGGCGCCGATCATGGGTGCGGTGAACCAAGCCAAGCGCACTGGTCGCGGCGCGCCGCCTTTGCTTGAACAGCCGATCCGTGAACTGCTGAAGCAGCCGGTCGAAAGCGTGCGCAGCGCGCTCAATATCCCGGAACCGACGATTTACCGCGAGTGCCATCGCGTGTGGCGGTCCGAAGGTATCGACCCGTACAACCTGCTGGCCACAGAAGCCGCCAGCGAAGAAGCTCTCGCGGCCTAAGGCCGGGTCTCAGAGCCAGCTCGAAATCTGGCTCAGAGGTTTTTTCTTCAGCGCGTGCGCAGGGACAGTCGCGTCCTTCGTTGGGCGGCCAACCACCAAGATCATCAGCGGTTTTTCCCATTCCGGGCGTTCGCAAGCCTCGCGCAGGAACCCCATGGGTGAGGGCGTGTGCGTGAGCGTTGCAAGACCCGCTTCGTGCAAAGCTGTGATCAGCATCCCGCAGGCGATCCCGACGCTTTCGTTGACGTAGTAATTCTGCGTCTGCCCATCTTCTTCGATCCCACCCTTGCGCTGCGCGAAGACGACAATCAGATAAGGCGCGGTTTCCAGAAACGGTTTATCGGCATCGGTGCCCAAGTCGCTGAGCGCGTCGAGCCATTCCTCGCTCGCCTTGGGCGCTTGCTCTTCATCGCCATAGAAGCGTCGTTCCTCGGCTTCAGCGGCCTCGCGAATGGCGCGCTTCTTTTCCGCTGAGTGCACGACGGCAAAGTGCCACGGCTGATGGTTCGCGCCGTTGGGCGCGGTGCCGGCGGCTTCAATCGCGGCCTCGATGACCTCGCGCGGCACCGGAGCGTCCGAGAAATAGCGACAGGTGCGGCGCTGCTTTAGGCTGTCGCGCACCGAACGGGCGCGGGCGACACTTTCCTCATCGGAGAGCGCTTCGAGGGCGTAAGGAACGGTTTCGTGATCTCGCATAGCGACGCGCTATCGGGCACACGGGCGGCTTTGTGAAGGGGATCGGTTGTAGAGGCGTGTGCGCTTTAGGACTGAGCCGGGGCAGAGAGGATTCTCATCCGGCGGATCGTGGTGACGGCTATCAGGATCGCGATGATCACCAGTCCTGCCGCCAACAGATAGGGCGCCCCGGGGAAGTAGAGTCCTTCATCGTCGGCGAATGCGCCAAACGTGGCGGTCATGATCAGCGGGCCGATGATACTCGTGATGCTCATCGCGCTGGCGACGGCGCCCTGCAATTCGCCTTGCGCGTCTTCGGCAATGCGCGCGCTCATCATCTGTTGGAGGGCGGGGAAGGTCAGCCCGCCAAGCCCGCCAAACAGAATTCCAACGATCATCATCCAACTCGTGCTGGCAAAGGCAAAAAGATAGTAGGCCGGGAAGGCTAGGAGGAAGCCGAGCATGGCCGTGCGCGCAGGGCCGATTTTTGCGATTACGGGACCAGTCAATCCGCCTTGAACCGCGGCAATGATGATCCCGAACAGGGCCACGCTGAAGCCAATATCGCGTTCGCTCCAATCGAACATCAGCTGCGTGTGGTAGGACCAGACCGACATCTGCGCTTGGCCGGCAAGCTGCATGAAGAAGATCACCGCGATAAAGCCAATCACAATCGGGGTGCGGCTCATCTGGATGAGCGTGCCCAGCGGGTTGGCGCGCGCCAGAGTGAAGGCGCGCCGACGTTCGCGCGGCAGCGTTTCTTTTAAGATGAAATAGCCAAGAGTGGCGCCGAGAATGGCGAGAGCCCCGGCGGCAAAGAAGGGAAGGCGCACGCCGTATTCACCTAAGATCCCACCGATCGCTGGACCGATGACAAAGCCGCTGCCTCCCGCCGCTCCCATAATGCCGAACAGTTTGCCGCGCTCCTCAGCGCTGGCCACGTCCGCGATGCACGAGTTCGCCGCCGCCCAGCTAGCGCCCATAATGCCGGATAGAATTCGACCTATGAAAAGCCACATCAGATCGGGCGCAAGCGCCATGATAAGATAGTCGATGCCCAGAACAAACAGCGTGATAAGCAGCACAGGGCGACGACCGAAACGGTCGGAGAGGCCACCGATCACCGGCGCAAACAAGAACTGCATCAGCGCGTAAGCGAACAGCAACCAGCCGCCAATTTGCGCGGTTTGATCGAGCCCTTCTCCGGTCAGGTCTTCGAGCAGGCCCGGCAGAACGGGCACAATCAGCCCAATGCCCATCATGTCGATGAAGACGATGAGCGCCACGAAAACCAGTGTCGATGTCGGGGCTGGCTTCGTCATGCGTTCACATCGTCGTGCATCCGGGAGGGCTCCTAGCCCTCCATCCAATCGGCAAAGAAGCTTTCGTGCGCGGCGCGAAGGTCAGCGATGGCGACGCCCAACAGGCTGTCACCGCCTACGGTGCCGATGCGGGTGAAGCCTACCATTTCAGCCTCATCGATATCGGGTCCTTCGGCAACGATTCGGTTGAAGGCTTCCGCGTTTTCGGGGCTGACCGTGATGACGTAGCGCGCCTGATCCTCCCCAAACCACCATTGCGCGGCGGTGTAAGCGTCGTTGGCGCGGACTTCGGCGCCGATATCGCCCGACAGGGCCATCTCCGCGAGCGCCACAGCCAAGCCGCCATCCGACAAGTCGTGCACCGATGAAAGCAGGCCTTCGCTGATGAGTCTGCGCACGATTTGGCCCGCGCCAAGTTCAGCCGAGAGGTTGACTGGCGGTGCGCGGCCTTCGTCGCGGCCATGGACCACGTCGAGCCACAACGACTTGCCGAGATGCGAGCGGGTCGGATCGGGCTTGGCCCAAAATTCCGGCGCAATCAGGTAAATCGCATCGCCTTCCGCCTTGAAGGCTGGTGTCACCATTTTTGAGGCGTCCTCAAGGATGCCGACCCCGCCAATCGCGGGCGTGGGCAGGATCGCTGAGCCGCCACCAGTCGCCTTGCTCTCGTTGTAGAGCGAGACATTGCCCGAAACTATCGGGAAATCGAGCGCGCGGCACGCGTCGCCCATACCTTCCAAAGCGTAGACAAACTGGCTCATGATTTCAGAGCGCTGCGGATTGGCGAAGTTCAGGCAGTTCGTCACCGCGAGAGGCCGCGCGCCCACCGCGCAGATGTTCCGATAGGCTTCGGCAATCGCCTGTTTACCGCCCTCATACGGGTCCGCGTAGACATAGCGCGAGGTGCAATCGGTGCTGATCGCGAGCGCCTTGTCCGTACCGTGCACCCGCACGACCGCTGCGTCGCCCCCGGTTTGCAGCGTGTCGGCCATGACCTGACTGTCATATTGCTCGGCGATCCAGCGGCGCGACGCGAGATTGGGGGAGGCGAGGAGCTTGAGCAGATCGGCTCCCGGATCGCTGGTGTCCGGCGCGCCTTGCACCGGCGTGATGCCCGCCCAAGCCGCGTATTCTTCTTTCGAGATATAGGGGCGATCATATTCAGGCGCTTCGGCCGCCAGCGGCCCCAGCGGAATGTCGCATACGACTTCGCTGTCGAACTCCAGCACCATGCGCTGCGTGTCGGTCACCTCGCCGATGATCGCGAAGTCGAGCTCCCACTTCTCAAAGATGGCCTGCGCCATCTCTTCTTTGCCGGGCTTTAGCACCATGAGCATGCGCTCCTGGCTCTCGCTCAGCATCATTTCGTAAGGCGACATGCCCTCTTCCCGGCAAGGCACCTTATTCATTTCCAAGCGAATACCCGCCTTGCCGTTGGTCGCCATTTCGACGCTGGAGGAGGTCAGGCCCGCCGCGCCCATATCCTGAATCGCGACAATCGCGTCTGTCGCCATCAGTTCTAGGCAGGCCTCGATCAGCAGTTTCTCGGTGAAAGGATCACCCACCTGCACCGTGGGCCGCTTGGCCTCAGCGTCCTCTTCGAAATCGGCGCTCGCCATAGTTGCACCGTGAATGCCGTCGCGGCCCGTCTTGGAGCCGACATAGACGATGGGGTTTCCGACGCCCGAGGCGGCCGAATAGAAGATCTTATCCGCGTCCGCGACGCCGACGGTCATCGCGTTGACTAGGATGTTGCCGTCATAAGCGGGGTGAAAATTGGTCTCGCCGCCCACGGTGGGCACGCCAACACAGTTGCCATAGCCGCCAATCCCGGCGACCACGCCTTGCACCAAGTGCTTCATCTTGGGGTGATCGGGCCGGCCAAAGCGCAGCGCGTTCATATTCGCCACGGGCCGCGCGCCCATAGTGAACACATCGCGTAAGATTCCGCCGACACCCGTCGCCGCACCCTGATACGGTTCGATGTAGGAGGGGTGGTTGTGGCTCTCCATCTTGAAGATCGCCGCCAATTTAGTCCCATCAGGCCCGTCACCGATATCGATAACGCCCGCGTTCTCACCCGGTCCGCAAATGACCCAGTCCGCTTCGGTCGGCAGTTTCTTGAGGTGCAGACGCGAACTCTTGTAGCTGCAATGCTCGGACCACATCACCGAGAAGATACCAAGCTCGACCAGATTGGGCTCACGGCCAAGCCCTTTGAGCACTCGCTCGTACTCTTCGGGCGAGAATCCGTGAGTTTCGACGATTTCGGGTGTAATTTCGCTCATACGCCGGAGCCTTATGTCAGACGTTGGAAGCCGCCAACCCGCCGCGTCGCACAAATTGGCGATTCTCCCCGACCCACGCGGCCATTAAAGCCAGAACCGCAAAGGCAACCAGCGCCTGGAGGTACAGGAACAGCGTTACCTGTGTGGGCTCGGGCCCAAACCAATTGATCGCCTGCAGCACCAGAAGCGTGAGGGCGAGGATGGCCGGAGGCGCGACGGGGCCGCGCGTGCGCCGCAGATAAAAGATCAGGGCCACAGCTGTGATGCCGATTTCCAACGGCATGGCGATCGCGGGATAGTTCCAGAGGCCCAGTCCGTAGGTCGCCTCGCCACCGGCTAAGGTCAGATCGGGACGGTGCGCCACCCAGTCCAAGACCCAGTGCGAAAGCACGACCGCGCCGCTCAAAAACGCCGCCAAGGTGTTGCGCTGCGCGATCCAGATGATCAACGCGAAACCGATCGCCCAGAGTGACGCTCCCAAAAGGCTGTGCGTGTAGGGATAGAAGTACAGATCGTAGGGGACCATGACCGTAGCGCCCGGTTCGATCCGCATTTTTTCCACGCCAAGGATCGCGAGGCTGAAGAAGCCCCAGTCGATCAATTGAGCGGCAATGAATGTTGTGCCGAGGCCGGGCGCGCGGGGGCCAAGCGACGATGCAACAAGGGCAGGGGCAAAGTGTCCGATGAACATAAAGGTGCGTACGTCCTTTTGCGGCGGTGATGGCTTACGTGTCGGATCGGTCAGATGGGACGAAGAGTTTAAGAGTGGCCAAGGTCAC
>JBCCKJ010000025.1:0-14542 GCA_039027455.1 Pseudomonadota bacterium
AGCATTTCGAAATGGAAGGTGAGAAAATCGAGGTTCTCTGCGTCGAAATTCCAGCGGTAATGCATGGCGGGGCGCAGGAGACCTTCGGCTCCGATGGCGTCGAACAATCGGCTGAAGAAGCGCTGTTTTGGGCCTGTTGGAGAAAAGGTGTGGCCGCTGGCCTCTTCAAAATGATTGATGATCTGCGCGCCGTCGCGGATGACGGTGCCGTCGGCGGCTTCGATGGTTGGCAGGCCCAGTTTGCCTCCGGCCTTCGCAATCACCTCGCTTTGGTAGTGGGGATCGTTGGGCGCGACTTCGCGATAGGCCAGCCCGGCTTTGATGAAATAGCTCCGCGCGCGGGCGGTGTAGAGCGAATGCGGGACGCCGTAGAGCGTGATGGGAGCCGAGGTGGCGTTAGCGTTCATCGTGTTCTCTCTCAGCGGCGCGCGGCTCTCGAACGCCGTCATTCCTAGGGGCGTGGACTGTGATGTAAACGCTTCTCTTCAGGTGAGATGACGACAAGCGTGTCTGGCGTGTTGCGTTTTCATGACCAGAGCTTAGGCGGGGTTCAAACGCACACGTCGCAGGGGAATCGCATCCATGAAGATCATGTCGGGCAACTCGAACCTGCCGTTGGCCCGGGCGATTGCCAGCTATCTCGAAATGCCGTTGACCGATGCGAGCGTGCGCCGCTTTGCCGACGAAGAAGTCTTCGTCGAGATTCACGAGAATGTGCGCGGCGAAGACGTGTTTCTGGTGCAGCCCACGGGCTATCCGGCGAACGACAATCTGATGGAGCTTTTGATCTGCATTGACGCGCTGCGACGCGCGTCGGCCAAGCGGATCACAGCGGTGGTGCCGTATTTCGGCTACGCGCGGCAGGATCGCAAGCCCGGGCCGCGCACACCGATTTCAGCCAAGCTGGTGGCCAACCTGATCACGCAAGCGGGCGCGGACCGCGTGCTCGCGGTCGATCTACACGCCGGGCAGATTCAGGGTTTCTTCGATATCCCGACCGATAACCTCTACGCCGCGCCGACAATGGCGGCGGACATTCAGGCGCGTTACGGCGATCAGGACCTGATGGTAGTTTCGCCCGATGTCGGCGGCGTGGTGCGCGCCCGCGCTCTCGCCAAGCGCCTCGACAACGCGCCGCTCGCCATCGTCGACAAACGCCGCGACCGTCCGGGCGAAAGCGAAGTGATGAACATTATCGGCGACGTGTCGGGCCGCCACTGCATCATGATCGACGACATAGTGGATTCGGGCGGCACGCTGTGCAACGCGGCGGACGCGCTTTTGGCGGGCGGGGCCAAATCGGTCACCGCCTACATCACCCACGGCGTCCTTTCCGGCGGCGCGGTGGCCCGTATCGACGGTTCGCAGCTGACCGAACTGGTGATCTCCGATTCGATCCGTCCGACCGACGCGGCGCTCGCCTCGGACCATATCCGCATCCTCACCATCGCTCCGCTAGTGGGTGAAGCGATCCGGCGAATTGCGGATGAGAGCAGCGTGAGCAGTCTGTTCGATTGATGTTTGATCCCGAAGAAGTTCGGGAGATCCTGATCGGCGCCGCGCGGGCGCGTAACGCTTTGACGTATTCGCAGATGCTCAATCTTCTGGGCTACGCCTTCACGCGGCCTAAGATGCGCGCTTTGTGTAGCGTGCTCGACAAGCTGGACGAGGATGGCCGCGTCAATGGGGAGCCGGGGCTGGCGGTGCTCGTGGTGCGACAGTCGGACGGGCTGCCTGGGCAAGGCTGGTTCGTCAGCCGCTCGCACCTCGCTGAGGAACTCCCCGGTCAATGGCCGCTGGAATGGGAGGGCGCGGAGGCAAAGGCCTATGTCGCGCTCCATCAGCAAAAGGCGTTCGAATATTGGAGCGGGACCTAGGCGCTCCGCACCCGCAGCCTTACGCAGCGATTTCCGCGATCATGCCCTGCGCGATCGCGCGCTGTTGTTCTGTGAGCGCGTTCTGCTCCTCCACCCCGATGGATTTCTCCAGATAGGGCAACGCCGCGTCGCGCTCGCCCGCCAGAAACAGCGATGAGCCGGCCATGTAGTTGAAGGTTGCGTCATCCGGCGCGTGCCGCACTGCCTTGCCAAAGCTTTTGGCCGCGCGTTCGTATTTCATAGCTTGAAGCTCGCGAAGGCCGCGATTGAAGAGCTTGTCTCCCGTGCGGCGCGTTTGAGCGGCGCCCCTATCAAGGCAATCCGCACCGCAATCGCGCGCGCCCAATTGATCGCGTATCAGTTGGTCCTGCGGCGGCTGCGCGAGCAAAGCGGCGGTGGGCATGACGGCGGCGAGAGTCAAAGCGGCGAAAAGCGGACGAAGAGCCATAAGTGATTTCCTTGCTGCAAAGGGTCAGGGACGGGTTCGCAAGCCTCACCAATCTAGTTACAGCCCTATCCTATGAACGAATCCGATATCGCTTTCGCCAACCGCCTGGCCGACGCGGCCGGCTCCGTCATTCGCCCGAAGTTTCGCGGCGATTGGGAAGCGGAGACCAAGTCTGACAATTCCGCCGTGACTGAGGCCGATCGCGGCGCCGAAGCGGTCATGCGTAAGATGATCGAGGAAGAGCGCCCCGATGACGGGATCATCGGTGAGGAATACGGCCGCACCAACGAGGGCGCGGGCCGCCAATGGGTGCTCGATCCGATCGACGGCACGCAAAGCTTTGTCGCCGGTCGCCCGATCTTCGGCACGCTGATTGCGCTGATGCAGGACGGCTGGCCGGTGTTGGGCGTGATCGACCAGCCGATCTTGAACGAGCGCTGGGTTGGCCGCATTGGCGAGGGAACCACGCTCAATGGCAAGCCGGTCAAGACGCGGGCCTGCGCGGGTGTCGAAGGGATGAGCCTCGCCACCACCAGCCCGCATTGCTTCGATGCGGACCAATCTGACGCGTGGCTCAACCTCGTGGTCAACGCCTACCCCAAACGGCCTTTCCCTATCTATGGCGGCGATTGCTACAACTACGCGCTGCTGGCCAGTGGCCATATCGATTGCGTGATGGAAGCCGGTTTGAAGCTGCACGATTACGCCGCGCTGGTCCCGGTGGTCGAAGGCGCGGGCGGCGTCATGTCCGATTGGCAGGGCAACCCATTGGACGCGGAGAGCGACGGCACGGTGATTGCGCTGGGAGACCCGGCGCGGATCGAAGATGTGCTGGCAGCGATGGGCTCATCCGAGCTGCCTCCGCACGTGCGCGAGGCTTCACAGCCGCAAACGACGATCCTGCCAAGCAGCGGTGGCTTCAAGTTTCCGCTTCCCGGAGACGAGTAAGGCGGACCCGGTCGGGCCTGAAGGCGTTGGGTGTGAAAGCGGGGTTTCGCTCCGCGCCGCAATCATAGGACACCTTACCTTATGCCGACCACTTCCAACCCGATCATTCGCAACTGGACGCCCGAGGCTCTGGGCGACCTTTCGGGCAAGATCTTCCTCATCACCGGCGGCAATTCGGGCATTGGTTTGGAGGCGGCCAAGATCCTCGCCGCCAAGAACGCCGATGTGGTGATCGCCTGCCGCAACGAGGCCAAAGGCCGAGCCGCGCTCGCCAAGCTGGTGAACTTGGGCGAAGGGCGCTGCGAGTTGCTGACCCTCGATCTGGCGGACAGCGCCTCAATCCGCGCCGCCGCGAAAGAAGCGGTTGAGAGGTTTGGCGCGATCTATGGCCTCATCAACAACGCGGGCGTGATGCAGACGCCCAAGCAAAAGACCAAAGACGGGTTCGAGATGCAGCTGGGCACCAATCATCTGGGCCACTTCTTGTGGACCGCGCTGATGATCGGGCAGGTCGATCCCGCTGAAGGCCGCGTCGTCACGGTTTCCAGCATCGCGCACAAATTCGGCCGGATCGACTTTGACGATCTGATGATGGAGCGCGGCTATGATCCCAGCCGATCCTACACCCGCTCGAAACTCGCCAACCTTCTGTTCGCGCAAGAGCTGCACCGGCGGCTGGAGGCGGCGGGCTCCAAGATCAAGTCGATCGCCTGCCACCCCGGCTATTCCGACACGTCGCTGCAATTCAAAGGGCCGACCGGCCTGTTCAAGGCGATGTACAGCGTCACGAACAAGGTGCTGGCGCAGTCGGCCAGACTGGGCGCGTACCCCACCGCCCTCGCCGCCGCCGACGAACGCGCGGTGTCGGGCGGCTATTACGGCCCCACCGGCCCCTTCGACGCGCGCGGCCCCGTGGGCGACGCGATCATAGAGAAACGCGCGCAGAGCGAAGCAACCGCGCGGCGGCTGTGGGAGGTGAGTGAGGAATTGGTGGGGGAGACGTTGGGGCTATGAGGCCGATTCAGCCTTTATTGATGCCGCATCCCTAACGAGGAACTCCGGGCTTCTTATGAGAGGATCGGACCATGGTCTGCGCCGTCGGCACCCAGAGCCTTAATCGCAAATATGGGTTTGTTGAACTTGAGTTTATTCCGGGAGATGGGGACCACACAAAGGTGGAACTTGAGGACGCCACTCAAGACGATGGCAAGTACATGTATAAGGAGCATGGGCGGCATTGGGATAGCGGGCGGGCGCTGAAGGTCGATCACTTCTCAAAACAACTCAGGCGCATCTCTGGCAAGAACATCCCCGATTTCGACAGATTTCACGGCCTCTCCATCGTTTCCGACAAGTTCAAGTCGATCGTCGAAGAGTTTGAGCCAGGCGTGCACCAATTCGTTCCCTTCCAGATCATTGAGAAGGGCGGCGATGTCCTGGCCGATATGTGGTTCATGGTGGTCTGCAATCGCCTTGACACTGCCGACCGCGAACACACGACGAAACTGCTTTTTTTGGGCCGTACTTGGACTTTCAGCAGACATGTGCCGGAGGGACACTTGCCCGACGGGTTTGTGCCTCGTGACGGTGAAGAGAAGATCGTCTTCAACAATGCGCAAGTCGGCGATCACCACCTTTGGCGGGACAAGCACGAAGCGACCATGATCTTGATGTCAGATGCGCTGGTCGAGGCGCTCCAACGCGAAGGTGTGACGGGTATTGAGTTTTACGAGCAGGAGAGCGTGTGATGGCACATCTCTTCTTCTACGGCGTCCTGCGCGAAGGCGTTGGGGATTGGCCTTTTCTTGAAGGGCTCGGTCTTGGTTCGCCCGCGACCACGACGGGCGCGCTCTTCGCTATTCCCGCTGGCCCCCATTGGTATCCCGCGCTGATCCCGACCCAGGCGCGCTATTCCTCCATTGTCCACGGCACGATCCACGAGGCGGGCTCGGTCGATTTCGCCGCGATCGACGCGTTCGAAGGCGCGGACTACACGCGCATGGCCATAGACGTGGACGGCTGGGATGGCTTTGGCGACACGCGGGCCGAGGCCTATATCTGGACCGCCGACTTGCCGACAAGCGCGCTGCCCATACCGCACGGTGATTTCGTCCAATGGCTGGAAGAAACGGGCAACACCCCGCTTTCCGAAGTGAGCGACCGGTAAGGAGCGTTTTCCTACATTTGGGCGAGCGGCTAAAGCGGCAGCGATGCGCGCCTTCTCCGCCTTGTCTTTGATATCGAACGATAATGTGGCCATGCGAGTGCGTGGGTTTTTTGGTCCAAGACCGTGTAACACGCGGTCCATTTCTCGGCCTCAAATCGTCGGCCTCAGGTCCCGAATCGCTTGCATTGCGGGGCGAAATCGGTATGTGCGCGCTCTTCACGACACGGATTTGCGAGTCCGGCCTGGCGACAAGGGCTGCCAGGGCTGGTCCACCCGTGTCTCCGCAAAGGAGATGAAAATGCCCAAACTGAAGACCAAGAGCGGTGTGAAGAAACGCTTCAAAATCACCGCCACCGGCAAGGTCAAGCACGGCGTCGCTGGCAAGCGTCACCGCCTGATCAGCCACAACGCGAAGTATATCCGTCAGAACCGCGGCACCGACGTGATCTCGGAAGCCGACACCAAGACGATCAAAAAGTGGGCGCCCTACGGCCTCGACTGATCTGACAAGGAGATAGAGATATGCCTCGCATCAAACGCGGCGTGACCACTCGCGCCAAGCACAAGCGGATCCTCGATCAAGCCAAGGGCTATCGCGGCCGTCGCAAGAACACCATTCGCATTGCGCGTCAGGCGGTCGAGAAGGCCGGCCAGTACGCCTATCGCGACCGTAAGGTGAAGAAGCGCAACTTCCGCGCGCTTTGGATCCAGCGCATCAACGCCGCCGTGCGCGCCGAAGGCCTGACCTACTCGCAGTTCATGCACGGCGTGAAGCTGGCGGGTATCGAGCTTGACCGTAAGGTCATGGCCGATCTCGCCATGAACGAAGAAGCGGCGTTCAAGACGATCATCGCTCAGGCGAAGCAGGCCCTTCCCAACTGAAGGGTGTGAGCCTGCCCCGGACCTGATCCGGGGCGCTGCCCGCGTAACTTTCCTACTGCGATTGCGCATCGTAAAAGGGGCGGCCTCGAAAGGGGTCGCCCTTTTTGCTGTTCGTGGTTGGGGCTGTCGCGATCGGGCCCGCCAGTTGTATGAATGCGACAATTGCCTTGTAAGCGCACCGCAAAATTGGCAGTCTTCGAGCGCTATGGGGGGCTTTCAGACAGATCGGCAGGCTTCGCCGCGGGCGCAATCCGCGTCGAGGTACACAGTGCGCAGCCGGTTTCACACTCCACCCGAGCCGTTCGATGGTTGCTTCACGACCTTTTACCACCTCTCGCTCGATATCCGAGAAGGTGGGACCATCACCGACTACCTCCAACCGGAATGGGGCAATATTCGCTTCTTCTCCGGGAGCGCACCGGACGCCGCAATCGGAACTTCGCGGGTAAGGGGCGCGTCTTTCGGTGCAACCGGCCCAAGCTCGCTCCCATGCCGGTTTGAGCTTGGCAGCTCGCAAATGTGGGGCATAGGCTTTCTGCCAATGGGCTGGGCGCGGTTCATCGACGCGCACGCCTATGATCTGGCCAATCTGGTGACCGATGGCGCGCAGCACCCTGCCTTTGCGAAGTTTGGTGCGCTCAGTCCCGTTTTGACCGATTCCGAAGCGACGGTCGAAGAGCAGCTCGATCACATTGTCAAAACGCTGACTCGACTTATGAGGCCAAGCCGCGATGAAGAGAAAATCCGCCGTGTCCACGAAGCTCTGGTTGGCGGCCAATATGTAACCGTGTGCGAGCTCGCTGACCAATGCGCCATCAGCGTGCGCACCCTCGAGCGCGTTTGTCGGCGGTACTTTGGCTTCACGCCCAAGCTTCTGATGCGCCGCCAGCGTTTTATGCGCAGTTTGACGAGCTTTATGCTTCATCAAGGTTCGCGCTGGACCGAAGCGATGGACGCGGAATATCATGATCAGGCGCAGTTCACGCGCGAGTTCCGCGAATTCATGACGATGCTTCCCAGCGATTACGCGGCACTGGAGCATCCGATTTTGGCTTCCTTCATGGAAGCGCGCGCACGAGTTTGGGGAAGCGCGGCGCAAACGTTGGACGCGCCAAGCGATCATTCGCAACCTTTGTCTAGCTAGGAAGCGCCCACCCTTTGCAAGTGTGGGCGAATGGCGCTAGCGGCCACTGCGATATGACAGAGATTGACTCCCAGAAGAACGGTGCGCTCGAAGCTGTGGCTTCGGCTGAGACGCTTGAGGCGCTCGAAGAGCAACGCGTGGCCGCCTTGGGCAAAAAGGGCTGGGTGAGCCTCGCGCTGAAAACGCTTGGGCAAATGAGCCCCGAAGAGCGCCAGAACGCGGCACCCGCGATCCAGGCGGTGCGTGCCGAGATCGCAGGTGCGATAGACGCCAAGAAAGCAGACCTTGAGGCCGCCGCTCTCGAAGCGCAATTGGCGGCTGAGAAGCTCGATCTGACCCTGCCAGCGCCTGAGGCTCCAAGGGGGTCTATTCACCCGGTCAGCCAGGTGATGGATGAGCTCGCCGAGATTTTCGCGGACCTTGGCTTTGCCGTTGCTACCGGCCCCGAAATCGAGGACGACTGGCACAACTTCACCGCGCTCAACATGGATGAAAGCCATCCTGCGCGCGCGATGCACGACACGTTCTATTTCCCCGATACGGTGTCATCGAATCTAGCCGGGGCATCGGCTGAGGCTGCTTCAGCGGTGGCTGTATCGGCGATGACGGGTCGAGATCACGCGCAATTGTTGCAGATGCTGCTGCGCACCCACACGTCGCCGGTGCAGATTCGCAGCCTCAAGGAGCAAGGTGCGCCGATACGGCTCATTGCGCCGGGCCGCGTGTACCGCTCGGACAGCGACGCTACCCACACGCCCATGTTCCACCAGGTTGAAGGACTTGTGATCGATCGCGACATCCATCTGGGCCATCTCAAATGGACGCTCGAGACTTTCTTCAAGGCGTTCTTTGAGCGCGAGGATATCGCTCTAAGGCTGCGCCCTTCCTACTTCCCGTTCACCGAACCCAGCGTCGAAGTGGACGTTGGCTATTCAAACGAAGGCAATCGGCGCGTGGTCGGAGGGCACGGCGATGACGAGGGCCACGATTGGATGGAGCTGGGCGGCAGTGGCATGGTGAACCGCCGTGTGCTCGAATTCGCCGGAGTGGACCCAGAGGAGTACCAGGGATTTGCGTTCGGCCTCGGGATCGATCGCATCGCCATGCTCAAGTACGGAATGAACGATTTGCGCGCCTTCTTTGATGGCGATCCGCGTTGGCTGTCGCACTACGGCTTCTCGCCGTTTGATCAGCCGACGCTGTCCGCCGGTGTGGGAGCGCGCACATGAAATTCTCGCTCACCTGGCTAAAGGACCACCTTGAAACTGAGGCCTCGTTGCAAGAGATCCTCGACGCGTTGAACGCGGTCGGGCTCGAAGTCGAAGGCGTGGAAGACCCGGCGGAGTTGCTGAAAGGCTTTCAGGTCGCGCATGTGCTCTCGGCCGAAAAGCACCCGGATGCTGATAAGCTGCAAGTGCTCAAAGTCGACACTGGCGATGGGGAACCGCTACAGGTCGTCTGCGGCGCGCCCAACGCGCGCGTCGGGATGAAGGGCGTCCTTGGCCTGCCCGGAGCGGTTGTGCCGTCCAACGGCATGGAGCTTCGTAAAGCGGCGATCCGGGGCGTCGAGAGCACCGGCATGATGTGCTCCGCGCGCGAGCTGGAGCTGGGCGATGATCATGATGGTATCATCGAGCTTCCCGAAGATGCGAGTGTGGGCCATTCCTTCGCTGATTATCAGGGTTCCTCGCCTGTGATCGACGTCGCCATCACCCCCAATCGGCCTGATTGTATGGGTGTCTACGGCGTTGCGCGCGACCTAGCCGCGGCAGGCCTGGGGACGCTGAAGCCGATTGCCTTTCCAAAGTTCGAGGCGTCTGGTGAGTGCCCCGTAGAGATCCGAACCGATGATCCCGAAGGATGCCCTGCGTTCTATGGACGCGTGATCAAAGGGGTCAAAAACGGCCCCTCACCCGATTGGTTGCAACAGCGGCTGAAGTCAGCGGGCCAGCGACCGATCTCGCTTCTGGTCGATCTGACCAACTATCTGATGTTGGCCTTTGGCCGGCCCGCGCACGTCTATGACCTCGCCAAGCTATCCGGCGCGGTGGTCGCACGGCGTGCGACCGATGGCGAGCAAGTGCTGGCGTTGAACGAGAAGACCTACACGCTCGACAACACAATGGTGGTGATCGCGGACGACAAACAAGTCCACGACATTGCCGGGATTATGGGCGGTGAGGATTCGGGTGTTCAAGACGACACCACCGATGTTCTGCTGGAGATCGCCTACTTCGATCCGCCGCGTATCGGCGTGACCGGCCGCAAGCTTGGCTTGGCTTCCGACGCGCGCACGCGGTTTGAGCGCGGTGTGGATCCGGTTTTCTTGCAGGACGGCTTGGATCTGCTGACCGGTTTGATTGTGGAACTTGCAGGTGGCGCGCCCAGCGGCGACGTGCACGCAGGCTCTCCCCCGAGCGAGCCGATGGTTGTTCCGTTTGACACTGGCCTGACTGCTCGTTTGGGGGGCGTCGAAGTGGTGCCCGAAGAACAGCGTCGCATCCTGGAAAGCCTCGATTTCGGTGTGGCTGATGATTGGCAAGTGACCTGCCCGCTGCGCCGTCATGACATCGAAGGGCCCGCCGATCTTGTCGAAGAGGTCGTCCGCATACACGGCCTCGACAACGTCGAAAGCGTTGCCTTGCCGCGCGCGGAAGGCGTCGCTCGCCCGACCGCTACACCGGCGCAGATCACAGAGCGCCAGCTTCGCCGTGCGGCCGCGGCCAGCGGGTTGCACGAAGCGATCACGTGGTCCTTCCTTCCGTACGCGGAAGCCGAGCACTTCGCCCCCGAAGGGGCCACTCTGTGGTCGCTCGACAATCCGATCAGCGAGGACATGAAGGTTATGCGCCCCTCGATGCTGCCCGGCCTGTTGATGGCGGCCAAGCGCAACGCCGATCGCGGCGCGGCTTCGACCCGCGTGTTTGAACTGGGGCGACGCTACTTCCGTGGCGAAGATGGCCTGAGCGATGAGCGTTCGACGCTGGGTGTCGTGCTGGCCGGAGAGAAGGTTCAACGCGGGTGGTCGACCGGAAAAGCGATGAGCTTCGACGCGTACGATGCGAAGGGTATTGCCCTCGATCTGCTCGCCGCAGCGGGCGCGCCGGCGGACAAGCTGATGGTTATGGAGCCCATCGCCGAAGGAACGGGCGCGCAGTTCCACCCGGGTCAGGCCGCGACCCTGCGGCTCGGCCCCAAGAAAGTTCTCGCGCGGTTTGGGATGCTGCACCCGGCCACGCTCAAGGCGTTTGATTTGGATGGTCCGGTCGCCGCTTTGGAAATCTACCTCGATGCGATCCCGCCTAAGAGGGGCAACGCCGGGTTCGCCCGCGCCTCGTTTGCCCCACCCGCCCTGCAAGCGGTGACGCGCGACTTCGCTTTCCTTGTTCCCGCTGATCTCGCGGCGAGCGACCTGCTGCGCGCGGTGCGCGGCGCTGACAAAAACGCGATCACGGATGGACGGATCTTCGATGTCTTCACCGGCGGGTCCCTGCCCGAAGGCACAAAATCGCTCGCGCTCGAAGTCACGCTGCAACCGCAGGAGAAAACCTTTAAGGACGCGGATTTAAAGGCGATCTCGGACAAGGTGGTTGCGGCTGCGGCCAAGCTGGGAGCGGAATTGCGCGGTTAAGTGCATCGGCCAAGTTCCATGTCCAACAGACGAACCTTTGCGATCATCTCGCACCCTGACGCGGGTAAGACCACGTTGACTGAGAAGCTGCTGCTGCAAGGCGGCGCGATTCACCTAGCGGGCGAGGTCAACGCGCGCGGTCAGCAGCGCCGAGCCAGGTCGGATTGGATGAAGATCGAGCAGCAGCGCGGCATCTCCGTCACCTCATCGGTCATGACGTTTGAACGCGACGGGGCGACCTTCAACCTGCTCGACACACCGGGCCACGAGGACTTCTCGGAAGACACCTATCGCACGCTTACTGCGGTCGATTCGGCGGTGATGGTGATTGACGCGGCCAAGGGTATCGAACCCCAGACCCGCAAGCTTTTCGAAGTGTGCCGCCTGCGCAGCGTGCCGATCATCACTTTTGTGAACAAGGTCGACCGTGAGGGCCGCGATCCGTTTGAAACGCTCGATGAGGTCGCGGATATGCTGGCGCTGGACGTCAGCCCGCAAAGCTGGCCCATTGGTATGGGCGGGCAGTTTGAAGGCATCCTCGACTTCGCGAGCGGCGAGATCAGCCGCCCGGAAGGCCCTTCCAAGGAATTCCTCGGCACGCGCGAGGCCAATCCGAGCATCCCCGAAGAGTTCGCTGAAGAGGCTGAACTGGCGCAAGTCGGCTACCCGGAGTTCGACCAGGAAGCCTACCGGAATGGCGACCTCACGCCCGTTTACTTCGGATCGGCGCTTAAGAATTTTGGTGTCACCGAGCTTATCGAGGCAATCGCCAAGCACGCGCCGCCGCCGCGTCCGCAACCGGCTGGGGAAGATCAGATCACGCCCGACCATGGCGAGGTCACCGGATTTATCTTCAAGGTCCAGGCGAATATGGACCCGAACCACCGCGATCGCATCGCCTTTATGCGGCAGGTCTCGGGTACGTTTAAGCGCGGCATGAAGCTTACCCCGAGCGGGTTGGGCAAGCCAATTGCGATCCACTCCCCGATCCTGTTCTTCGCGCAAGACCGCGAAATCGCCGATACAGCGGAAGCGGGCGACATTATCGGCATCCCCAACCACGGTACCCTGAGGGTCGGCGATACTTTGAGCGAAAAGGATAAGGTGCGCTTTACCGGGCTTCCCAACTTTGCGCCTGAGATTCTGCGCCGGGTGCAGCTTAAAGATCCGACCAAGACCAAGCAGCTTCGAAAAGCGCTCGACGACCTCTCCGAAGAAGGCGTGATCCAGGTTTTCTACCCCGAGATCGGCGCGCAGCATATTGTCGGGGTGGTCGGCCAGCTGCAATTGGATGTGCTCGTCTCGCGCCTGTCGGCGGAATACAAGGTTGAGGCGGCGCTAGAGGCGGCTCCCTTTGCGACTGCGCGTTGGCTCAAAGGCGAAGCCAAGGCGATGGCCGAATTTGAAAGCTTCAACCGCGCGAATTTGGCCAAGGACCGCGACGGCGATTTGGTCTTCATGGCGAAGAGCCCTTGGGACGTTAACTACCAAGTTGAGAACAACCCGGAGCTAACCTTCTCTGCTACCAAAGAAAGGTAGGTTGCGAGCCATGCAACTTCGCGGCATGGGATCGTCCATGACGACGCGCACGACCATCCAGGGCCCGAATTCGCAAACCTTCATTTCGCAGCGCCTGCGCCTCAACTATTTTGACTGGGGCAATCACGATAAGCCGCCCCTGATCCTCGTCCATGGGGGGCGCGATCACGCGCGCAGCTGGGACTGGACGGCGGAGAAACTAGCGCAAGACTGGCACGTCGTGGCAATGGATCACCGGGGTCACGGCGACAGTGACTGGGTGTCAGACGGGAACTATAACTCCAACGATATGGTCTACGATCTCGCGCAACTGGTGCACCAGTTGGGACGCGGTCCGGTAACGATTGTTTCGCACTCGATGGGAGGAAATGTCTCGCTGCGCTACGCTGGAATGTTTCCCGACATGGTGACGAAGCTGGTGGCGATTGAGGGCCTTGGGCCTTCGCCGGAATGGAAAGCCAAACAGCGCAGCACGCCTTATCCTGAGCGGATGCGCGAATGGGTCGAGAAAAAGCGCAAGGCTGCTGGGCGAAGCCCGCGCAAATACGAGAGTATTGAAGCCGCGTTTGCTCGCATGATCGAAGAGAACTCGTACCTGACCGAAGAGCAAGCCCGGCACCTCACTATCCATGGGGTGAACCGCAACGAAGACGGCACGTATAGCTGGAAATTCGATCCACACCTGAACGTGTGGCAGGTTGAGGATGTCGCTGACGATTTCCTTGAAGCAACGTGGGCGGCCATTTCGTGCCCGACACTCTTGCTCTACGGAGCGGACAGCTGGGCTTCCAACCCGGAAAGGGACGGGCGGCTCGAGCACTTTGGGAACGCCCAAGTGATCGAGTTCGAGAAAGCTGGGCACTGGCTTCATCATGACCAGTTTGATCGGTTTATGCGCGTGCTGGGCGATTTTCTTTAGAGCGAGGATAAGGGGTTATGGCTGATTTTACCGACACGCTAACCGATAAACATGTTGCGATGATCGAGAAGCAGCCGGTGTTCTTCGTTGCAACTTCGGCGCCGGACGCGCGGATCAATCTATCACCAAAGGGGTATGACGCTTTTCGTGTGCTGGCGCCAAACCGCGTCGTCTACCTCGACCTTGGCGGATCGGGCAACGAAACGCACGCGCACTTGGTCGCGGACGGACGTATCACGATCATGTTCTGCAACTTTGATCGGCCGGCGTTAATCCTCAGAATTTACGGTCGAGGTCGGCCAGTGCTGCCACAAGACACAGGCTGGGATGAACTGGTTGGGCATTTCACCCTTCTTCCCGGAACCCGACAGATCTTCGATATTGCGATTGAAAGCGTGCAGACTTCTTGCGGGTGGGGCGTCCCGTTCATGGAGCTTCAGTCGGAGCGCGAAACTTTGAAGAAAGCCCATCGCCAGTCAGACCCTGACCAGTGGGTTGAAAAAATGGAGAGCCGGACTGCCAGCATTGATGGCTTGCCGACCCAACCAACCGATCGCTATTTCGCGGGTGACTGAAATTTGGCTGCCTATAAGCTAGGCAGCAGGTCAATTTTTGAGCAGCTTTGGCGCTGTGTGGAGGCTTAAAGCCTGTGCCTTACGCTAGGGCTGGCTGAATTTTCCCTCAGTGGCATAGCTCTTGCTGGTTCGTACGCGCACGCGCGCGAGACGAGTGTATGCTAACAACCATTCAGGGGCGCTTCATAGTGAAATTCATCATAGCCATCATCAAGCCGTTCAAGCTTGACGAAGTCCGCGAGGCCTTGAGCGAGATAGGCATCGCCGGAATGACGGTGTCTGAAGTCAAGGGATTCGGTCGTCAGAAGGGACAGACCGAGATCTATCGTGGGGCCGAATATTCAACCAACATGTTGCCAAAAGTGAAGATCGAAATCGCGGCGAGCGACGACATTGCTTCACAAGTCGTGGA
>JBCCKJ010000026.1:0-14427 GCA_039027455.1 Pseudomonadota bacterium
CGCAGAGGCTCACGTTAGGGGGCGCTTCTGGCGAAAGCCGAAGGCATATCGGCCACGGGCCTGTAGCTCAGCGGTTAGAGCTGGCCGCTCATAACGGCTAGGTCGCGGGTTCGAATCCTGCCGGGCCCACCGATATGCTTTGATCGGTAGAAATAGAGTGTCGGGGAGTAGCGCAGCCTGGTAGCGCATCTGCTTTGGGAGCAGAGGGTCGCAGGTTCGAATCCTGTCTCCCCGACCAACTTTTTCACACACTTAACGACCAAAGAGGCTGAAAACGTCCAACGTCCTCGCGGTCACTTGTCCGCGCTGGCGAGAGCAGGCGAGGCGCTTTCGCCGGTGAGAATGGACGTGGGTTCGTTGGCCAAGAGCCCCGCAATGGTGGTCCAAACCGCCACGTTCTGCCGCAACTGCGCCTTGTCTATCTTGTCGAGAGTGTCGTCGGGCGTGTGGTGCAGATCGAAATAGCGCGTACCGTCCTGCTGGAGATCGATGATCGCCGTTTTTTGATCGCGCGCGATGTTTATGTCAGCCCCGCCGCTCGCCGCGATAGACGAATTGGCCACGCCAAACCGCGCCACCGCGTCGGAAAGCCGTTTGTGCAGATCGGCGTTGCTTTCCAGAAAGTTGCTTTCGAAACGCCAGATGCGGTCCGCGCCAAAGTCGCTTTCAAGTCCTACGGCTATGGGCTCATCCAAATGCGCAGCGCTGTAGGCCTTGGAGCCCCACAAGCCGACTTCCTCAGCCCCGGCCAGTAACACGCGGATCGTGCGCAAAGGCTGACCGCTCTTGGCGACGTGCATAGCGGCGGCGGTGATGATCCCGCATCCCGCGCCATCGTCAAAAGCGCCGGGCGCGTTCCACCAGCTATCAAGGTGACACGCGAGCAAAACAGGCGGCAGATCGGGGTCTTGTCCGACGATCTCTCCGACCACATTGGCGCTCCGCGTCGTGCCGAGCAGCCGCGGGGTCAGAACCAACTTCATTCGCAGAGGACGATCCCCTGCGCGTTTGAACATGCGCTCCAGATTGTCCGCGTCCGCCAGCGACAGCGCGCCCGCCGGGATGGGGCTTGTGCGTTGGGGAAAGCTCGTGCCGCCGGTGTGCGGATTGCGGCTGCGATCGGTCCCGACCGAGCGTATTACGGTCGCCACCGCGCCCTTGCTTGCAGCGATACTGGGGCCAAACCAGCGCACCGGCCCGGCAAATCCATAATGCGATCCATCCATTGAAGGGCGCATCTGGTGGGTGATGTAGGCGATCTTGCCTTCGAGCTCGCCCGCTTCGAGCGCGGAAAGCGCGGCGACGCTTTCAAACAAGCGCACTTCGGCCTCGACGCCTTCGGGGCCTGTCGACGCGCTGTTTCCCAGCGGTTGGACCACCATTGGCTGTGGGAAGGGTTCAAGCACTTCCGCCTTGTGCGTGTCGCCGGGAACCCATGTTTCCATCTCGAACGGTTCAGCGGCGACGTTGGCAAAGCCGCGCGCTTTCAACCAAGCCATCGCCCATTGGCGAGCGCGCGCCTCGGCCTCGGTGCCCGCCTGCCGCGGGCCGACTTCGGTGGTGATGCCTTCGACAAAGTCGAACGCAATGGTGTCCGCTTCGAAAGCGGCGGTCGCCACGGCTTCCAGAGACGCCGAAGTGGGAAGGTTATTCGCCTCGGTGACGGCTTCGCGACCTCGCCCTTGCGCGGCTTCAAAAGCGCTTTGCGCGCTGAGCGGTGATAGGAGGAACGGCGAAAGCGCCAAAGCAAAAGCGGCGCTTATTCGTGGAAGCGTGGTCATGGCTCAGAGCGCTATCCCGCCGGCGCGGCCCTGTCCAGATTCACGCCGCAATCGCAGAGATCAGGCTCTTTTCGCGATCGGCTCGGCGACAGGTTCGGTCTGGAATTCGCCCAGAGGATCGCTGTCGTCAGTCTCATCTTGCGCTTCAACCGGTTCGGAAAGGCCGGCTACGACGACGCAATCGCGTCCCGCTCTCTTGGCGGAATACAAGGCGTCGTCGGCGCGCTTGAATACCTCTCCATAGGGCGCGTGCGCGTCCCATTGGGCGACGCCGATGCTCGCCGTGACGCGCAGCTCTTGCGTCGACCACGGGACCATCAAGGCGTTGGTCGCGGCCTTTATACGGTTGGCGAGCGAGCGGGCGTTGGTCCCGTCGCACTTATAGGCGAGGATGCAGAACTCTTCGCCGCCGATCCGGCCACAAATATCGTGCGGGCGGATTTCTCCTGCGATGAGCTTGCCGAACTCCGCGATCACCTTGTCGCCCGCAGCGTGGCCGTGCGTGTCGTTGATGCGCTTGAAGTGATCCAGATCGACAATCACAAGGCTTAGCGGGACGCCGTGGTCCCTCGCTCGCTCCTGCATCGCCAAAGCCTCGCGCTCGAACATCGCGCGCATTGGCAGACCGGATAGCGGATCCAGCGCCGCCATTTCGCGATCGGTTTCGGCCTTGTCGACCAGCACCGTCGCAATAAGCGCCAAGGCCTGAAGCGTCAGGAAAATGGCCATAGCCAGAACAACGACCGATAAGAGCAGCGCAGCGCCTTGTTCGCCGGGGCCGAACAGCGGCTCTGCAAATGCGATCAACAGCGGTCGAATAAAGCCAAAGCCCGCGAAGAGAGTAATCACCCAGATGAGCGCGCGATCCGACAGACGGCGCGAGCCCGCGTGCCAGAGGTTTTGCGCTGTCAGGGCCATCAGTAGGCTAGAATTGGTGTTTTGCGCCATCACCATCGCGTTGCGATCGCCAGCGCCCGCCGCAAAAGACAGGATCACGCATGTGAACAGAACTGTAAAGGCGTAGGTCGCGAGCGGCGTTTTAAGACCCACGCGCGCGGCCGTGCCCCACAACAGGGCGATCAGGCCTGACATGGAAAGCAAATGATACGATACGATCCCCACCGGGCCGACGTCGCGCAGGATCCAAATATTGATCACGACACCAGCGGCCAAGGCGGCGTAGCAATAGGCATACGCGGCGATGTGCAGGCGCGCGCGGTCCTGCCACCACAGGCCAGCAAAAACCGCCGCGAAAATCATCGCGATTGCCGGTACTACAAAGGTTAGGACCTGAGCTTGCATTAACTTCCCGCCTTACGCCTGACGGGATATCGCATAAGTAGGTTAATCCTCTGCAAAGATTGACCTACCCCTTAGGAAAAACACTAAAACCGTAAAACGGCAATAATAACAGAAGTGTAAGGCGTGATTTCGTTGATCAAGACTGCGCTACGGCGCGTTCCTTTAGTGCAAATACATCAGCCGTTTGCTCACCAGTCGCCTTTTGTGACGTCATGGTATCTTGGCTTTCATCCTTATCGGAAAGCCCAATACGCGCATCCTCGTCGGCCAGCACCACACGATCGCGCCCGGCTCGCTTGGCCTTGTAAAGCGCCGCGTCCGCCCGTTTGAAAAGCGCTTCGTAATTCTCGCCGGCCCGCGCTTGCGCTACGCCAAAGCTGGCGGTCAGCCGCACATCTGCGTTGATGCCTTCATGTTTCAACGCGACAAACGCTTGCCGGATACGGTCGGCCAAACGTCCCGCGGGGCCAGACTCGCAGTCCCACACCGCCACGCAAAATTCCTCGCCGCCGATGCGGGCGGCCACGTCACAGTTGCGGATCATGGTTTCGATCAGCGCGCCAAATTCCGAAATGGCCTTGTCGCCAGCCTGATGCCCCCAGATATCGTTGACCTGTTTGAAGTGGTCGATATCGGCGACCACCAGGCTGAGCGAACGCCCCTCAGACGCGGATCGGCTGATCACGCCCTGCATGTGCTGTTCGAACGCCCCGCGATTGAGCAAGCCCGTCAGCGGATCGCGCTCCCCGCTCTCGCGCACGGAACTCGTCCATTCGACGATCGTCGCGCCCAAGAGAACCATGGCGACCGCGGTCGATTTGACCCCCAGCACCAGTCCGATCAGCGAATAGTAGACCGATTGCTGATAAAGCTCAGCCGGAATAATCTGCTCATACGTCACCGAAAGCGTGGGGCGGATGAAGAAATCGGCGGCTTGGACCGCTGTCACCAGGATTATCGCGCGATCAATCCAATCGCGGCGTTGCGCCTGAAGCAAGGTGGTTAGCCCCACCACAAACATCGCGCCGTAACCGATATTGATGAGGATAAGCCGGGGGCCCGCGTCGCTGGTCATTCCCATTGCAATCGCAAGGACACTCGCGCTCAGCACGTAGATCACGGCTATGCTGCCCAGATGGAGCCGCTGCCCCACCCGTTCGCATAGCGACCCCAGGAAAAACACCGTCCCAAGCGCGTAAAACGCCTGCGTTGTGTGAAAAACGTAAATCGCGTCGCCGGGAAGGAAGTGCGTGACGAGGAAGCCGCACGCGAACAAGAAATAGCCGATCGCAAAGCCCAGCACATGCCTTCTCAGCCGCCCCACGCGCCAGAAAATCGCGAAAGTCGCTGCAAAAAACAGCGCCATCAGCGGTGTCAAAAGTCCAAGAATATGCGTTTGCATGTGACCTAATTACTTCCCCACGAAATCCATAGGGCGCATAAGGTTAAGGCCGTCTTTAGCGGGGCTGCGACGCTTGCGTTTTTTCGCACATTCTTGGCTACGGGCACCGAGCCGCGAAGCCACCTTGCTCCGATGCCCGCAGACGCCTATCTGACCCCTCGAAACGCACCACGCGATCCCGATTTTCCCGCTTCGATAAGGACGAAACCCCAATGGCCGCGCAATACGCCTATGTGATGAAGGGCATGACCAAGAGCTTCCCCGGCGCTCAAAAGCCCGTGCTCTCCAACATCAACCTGCAATTCTATCAAGGCGCGAAGATCGGCATTGTCGGCCCTAACGGCGCGGGCAAATCGACGCTGATGAAGATCATGGCCGGGATCGACACCGACATTTCGGGCGAAGCGTGGGCCGGTGAGAACATCACTGTGGGGTATCTGCCGCAGGAACCGCAGCTTGATGAAAGCAAGACGGTGCTTGAAAACGTGCGCGATGGCGCGCGCGAAACCGCCGATCTGGTCGAGGAATTCAACGCCGTCTCCGCACAAATGGCCGAACCCGACGCCGATTTTGACGCGCTGGGCGATAAGATGGCCGAGCTTCAATCCAAGATTGACGCGGTCGACGGCTGGACGCTCGACAACCAGCTCGAAATCGCGATGGAAGCTTTGCGCTGCCCGCCATCCGACGCCTCGGTTGAGAACCTGTCGGGCGGGGAGAAACGCCGCGTCGCGCTCACCCGCTTGCTGATCCAGAAGCCCTCGATCCTGCTGCTTGACGAGCCCACCAACCACCTGGACGCCGAAAGCGTCGAATGGCTGGAAAACCACCTCAAGGAATACGCCGGCGCCGTCCTGATGATCACCCACGATCGCTACTTCCTCGACAATGTCGTCGAATGGATCCTCGAGCTCGATCGCGGCTCCTACTACCCATACGAAGGCAACTACTCGACCTATCTCGAGAAGAAGGCCAAGCGCATGGAGCAGGAAGCGCGCGAGGAATCGGGCAAGCAAAAGGCGCTGGCCCGCGAACTCGAATGGATCCGGCAGACCCCCGCCGCGCGCCAGACCAAGTCAAAAGCGCGTATCCGCAAGTTTGAAGAATTGCAGGACGCGCAAGGCGCCCGCGCGCCGGGCAAGGCGCAAATCGTCATCCAAGTGCCCGAGCGTCTGGGCGGCAAGGTGATCGAGGCGAAGAACATCAGCAAAGCCTATGGTGACAAGCTGTTGTTCGAAGACCTCTCCTTCATGCTGCCCCCGGGCGGCATTGTCGGCGTGATCGGCCCCAACGGCGCGGGCAAATCGACGCTGTTCCGCATGATCACCGGCCAGGAAACGCCCGACAGCGGCTCCATCGAAATCGGCGACACCGTGCACCTTGGCTATGTCGACCAATCGCGCGACGATCTGGATGCGAGCAAGAACGTGTGGGAGGAAATCTCCGACGGGCTCGATTACATGCAGGTCAACGGCCACGACACCTCGACGCGGGCCTATGTGGGCGCGTTCAACTTCAAAGGCGCGGATCAGCAGAAAAATGTCGGCAAGCTCTCCGGCGGCGAACGCAACCGCGTGCATATGGCCAAGATGCTCAAGCAAGGCGGCAACGTGCTGCTGCTGGACGAGCCGACCAATGACCTCGACGTGGAAACGCTCGCCGCTCTCGAAGACGCGATCGAGAACTTCGCTGGCTGCGCCGTGGTGATCTCGCACGACCGCTTCTTCCTCGACCGGTTAGCGACGCACATTCTGGCGTTTGAGGGCAACTCTCATGTGGAGTGGTTTGAGGGGAACTTTGAAGCGTACGAGGAAGACAAGCGGCGGCGGTTGGGTGACGCGGCGGATCGGCCTACAAGGTTGGCGTATAAGAAGCTGACTAGGTAAGTTCGGCGTTGGCGCATTCACACCGAGACTGGCTTTGAAGCTTGATCAAGACCTTGTCAGAGAAGTTCTGCTTGCGGTCGAAGCGAGCGAGCAAGACCCACGTGCGTTCTTCAAGGTGGAGATTGGAGCCCGAAATTCAGAGGAAATTTCCTATCATGTCATGCTTCTTCATGAGGCTGGTTTCATTGAAGCTACCGATACAGGAAGCCTGTCGAGATTCGAATGGCAACCGAAACGGCTGACATACTCTGGACATGAGTTCCTAGATAGTATTCGTGATAACGAGGTCTGGGCTAAGACCAAATCGTTAGCCAAAGAGGCTGGGGGCGCAAGTATCTCTTTCCTTTGGGAAATCGCAAAGCTTGAGATAAAACGGCGTATCGGGATCGAGTGAATATTCAGGCTATTACTGCCTCAACTTTTCGCTTGGATCGTCATTTGTTTGACACTTGGAACGACTTCGTCATCCCCGCGTAGGCGGGGATCCAGCTTGGCCTCGGCGTTTGTCCTCTTTCTGGATTCCCGCCTTCGCGGGAATGACGGGGTGCTATAGAAGAGGGGGATGGCACGCGACCTTCAGCCTTGCGTTTATATTCTCGCCTCCACGCGAAACGGCACGCTCTACATCGGCGTCACTTCTGATTTGCTTGGTCGCATTCATCAGCATCGCGAAGGCACATTTGGAGGCTTTGCGAAGCAATACGGCACCAAGATGCTCGTCTGGTTCGAACCACACGAGACGATGGAAACCGCTATCACCCGCGAGAAGCGCCTGAAGAGGTGGAACCGCGCTTGGAAGATCAGGCTGATTGAGGAGGGCAATCCGGAATGGCGTGATCTGGCTGAGGACTTTGAGTTTGGGCCGCTTACTGGATTCCCGCCTGCGCGGGAATGACGGATGGCGACTTTTCCTACTGCCCCACCCTTCGCTACCCTGCCCCCGGCTCATTCGCATCGTCGGTTCGACTCGCCAGATGGCCCTCTCAAAACCTCGCTTTTTCAACACGCCGCATCCGTGCTCACGTGATTTTGCGCGTCCACCCTTTGTCCGTCCGCCGACGAGATTCGAAACATTTCAATTTATAATCAGTGTATTGGAGACGCTTCTTAAAAGTGACACGGTGTCACTTTTGTCACCTTTACGGCGCGCTTAGGGCGAGACCCAGCGCCCTTGCCACTCGCTGTCGTCGCCACGCGAGAACTGCGCGCGCACGTGGCCGGTGTGCGCCAAATACAGCCAGTCAATCTCGGTCAGCGTCACGCGCAGCACCGCGAAGTTGGCGCGCGCAGGCTCTAACTGTTCGTCGGTCGGCTCGGTGCCTTCCAGTTCCGGCGGAAGGCCCGATGTCGGCGCTTCGGACAAAGTCCCCGGCCCATCGCCCATATAGCATCGGCGCGCGAAGTTGGTGCCGTTATCCCACGCGGTGTCCGTAACCGGGGCGTCGCGCAAAATCTCGGCGGTGCCGCGCGCGCGGATCTGGATCTTGGCGCCCTTGTCGTAAAACAGCACCCCAACGCGCGGGTCCGCTTCGATCGGAGCCACTTTTGGCGCGCGCGTGTCGGTGTGGAAGCGAAGCGTCCCCGCCGCGCTGTCAAATTCGCGCAGGACCATGACGCGCGCGTCGACATCGCTCGTGATCACGGCCGGCGTGTGCATCGGCGATTTGCGATCCTTGGCGGCGCGGATCAGGCGATTGGTGATGTCGGTTCGGACGTCGGCAAGTTGGTCAAACATGGGCCGCGATGTGGGCGCGTAGCGGTAAAAGGGCAAGCGCTGAACGTCCGGGAACCTCTTCACGCAATTGTTCAGGATTTTCACTCCGAACATGAACAGAAGCCTTACTGACCGGTTAAGATTGCCGACAGCGAGACCTTTGTATCAGAGCGTATCAACCTTAGCCGCAGGTGGTGGGGCGGCAACACTGGAGGCATAAATGGATCTGACCCTGTTGCTCAGGGGCAGCGCGCTTTCGGCACTCGCCACCGCGCTCGCCCTTGCGATCACCGCCACCCCCGCACAAGCGGCCACCAGCGCCGCCGCTGCATCTTCAAGCGAGGCCAGCGCCAGCTCGGCCGCCGAGCAGCCGCGCCGGGATCGCCGCGCCAACCGGCAACGCGCGCGCTCGAACAATCGCGCCAATCGCCAACGCGCGCGCCAAGGTAACCGCGCTAACCGGCAGGCCCCGCGTCGTCAGAACCGCGCAAACCGCCCGCGCCGAACCGGCGGGGACGCTCGCGAAAACCGTAGAGTTTATAGCCGCGAGGTGCGCGGCAACCGCGCCAGGGCAGAACGACGGGTGGATCGCAGAGAAGGGCGCGTCGATCGCCGAGTGAATCGTCGGGATGACCGCAGAGTGGATCGCAGAGCGAACCGCGGGTCTGAGCGCCGGGTCGATCGCGGCCTCAACCGCCGGGTGGATCGCCGCGTAGAAAGAGCCAACCGTCGAGGCTTCCGCGATGGCGTGCGCAACGAACGTCGCGGAGACCGGGCCGAAAACCGCCGGATCCGCAATCGGTCGGAACGCCGCGGCTTTCGCGATGGCGTGCGGGCCGAGCGGCGCGGAGACCGCGCGGAGAACCGTCGCATTCGCAACCGCGCCGAGCGCCGGGGTTTCCGCAACGGCGTGCGCAACGAACGCCGCCGCGATCGGTTTGAGAACCGGCGGATACGCAACCGGGCGGAGCGCCGCGGCTTTCGGGCCGGGCGCCGCGCGGAACGGCGGTTTCAGGGCGGTCGGGGTTTCCGCAATGGAAACTTCCGTCGCTGGGATCGCCGCGGGTGGCGCAACGATCGCCGCTTTGGCTGGCGCAATTTCCGGCGCGCCAACCGAGGTCTGTTCCGGTTGGGCCGCTATTACGCGCCCTTCCGCGGACACTTTTACCGGCCGCTGCGGATCGGGTTTTTCCTGGATAGCCTGTTCTTCCAGCCCCGCTTCTTCATCAACGACCCATGGGCCTTCCGTCTACCGCCGGTCTACGGCCCGTATCGCTGGGTGCGGTATTACGACGATGTGCTGCTCGTCGATGTCTACACCGGCGAAGTGGTGGACGTGATCCAGAACTTCTTCTGGTGATGCTCACGCTCTAGACCAACGCACGACGAATAGCCCTCGCCGCACTCCGGTCCGGTGGGGGCTTTTGGTTGCCCTGCGCTCTTGCTAGGCAGCGCGGTATGGCCACCAAAGACAACCCGGACGCTGCCGCCCTTCGTCGCGTCGGCAAGTTGGTGCGCGAGCGACTGGCGGCTGACGCGGGGATCTACAAGGTCGACACCGACAAGGCCGAGCTCTTCGCGGTCGGCGATTTCCTCTCAGCCGAAGAATGCGCGCGCCTGTGCAATATGATCGATGAGACCGCGCGCCCTTCGAGCCTCCATGAAATCGGATACGATAGCGGGTTTCGGACCTCATACTCAGGCGATCTTGATCCGCTCGACAGCTTCGTCAAAGGCGTCTCGCGCCGGATTGACGACCTGCTTGGCGTTGACCCGGCGATTGGAGAAGCGATCCAGGGCCAGCGCTATCTACCGGGCCAAGAGTTCAAGCCGCACAACGACTGGTTCTACACGACCGAGAAGTACTGGCAGCACGAGCGCAAGCGCGGCGGGCAGCGATCTTGGACCACCATGGCGTTCCTCAACGAAGTGGAAGAAGGCGGCGAGACCCACTTCACGCATATCGGGATTAAGATTGAACCCAAGCCGGGCGTCCTGTTGATTTGGAACAACGCGCTCGAAGACGGATCGCCCAATCTCGATACGATGCACGCGGGCACGCCGGTGCTGAAGGGCACCAAATATGTGATCACCAAATGGTACCGCACCCGCAAGTGGAGCTAGGGCGTCTGCGCTTTGCGTAGTCAGGCTACACTTTCGCCAACGCGTCCGCGATCAGTTTTCGCGTCGGCTCGACACCGTAAAGCTTGATGAAGCTGCCCATGCGCGGGCCCTGCTCGCTTCCCAACAGCGTTTCGTATTGCGCGCGGAACCAATCGCGCAAGGATTCAAACCCATAGGCTTCGACCTTGCCGATTTCGTACACCATGGTCTGCAAGTCTTCCGCACTCGCATCCTTCGATGCCGAAGCCAGTCGCGCGTCGAGGTCTTTCAACGCGTCGATCTCCCCGCCGACCGGGGCGCGCTTTGACAGTGTCGGCGCAACGAAATCGCGGTTATAGTTCACCGCGCTCTCGATCAGCGTCAGCAGGACCGGATCGGTCACCGGTTTGCCAGTGTAGCTCGCCACGTATTCCGCCAGATTTTCCGGCGTCGCCTCCAGACCGAGGACGCTGACCAGATTCAGCAACAGAGAATAGGGCACGCTTAGCGCGTCGCCCGCGCCTGGAGCCTCCGGGTTCTCAATGCGCTCGTTCGCGCGCAGCAAGTGCCACGCCGCGTTGCCCAATTGCTTGTCCAGGGGCTGCTCGGTCAAGCGTTCGCGGAATTGCCAGTAATCGTCGATCGCCTTGGGGATCACGCCCGCGTGCAGCTGCTTGGCGCTCTTGGGATTGGCGAAGATGTAGAAACCAAGGCTCTCTTCGGAACCGTAGGTCAGCCATTCCTCGATGGAGAGGCCGTTGCCCTTTGACTTGGATATCTTGCCGCCCTCGGCGTCGAGGAACATCTCGTAAATCAGGCCTTCCGGCTTCTTGCCCCCCAGCACGCGCGCGATCTTCCCCGATTGCACGCCGCTGTCGGTCAGGTCCTTGCCGTACATTTCGTAGTCAACACCAAGCGCCACCCAGCGCATCGCCCAGTCGACCTTCCATTGGCACTTGGACATGCCCGAAAGCGCCGATTGCTCGACCACGCTGCCATCTTCGTCAGTGAAACGGATCACACCCTCAGCGGCGTCCACGACTTCGATCGGCACCTGCAGCACCGCGCCCGTCGTCGGGCTGATCGGCATAACGGGTGAGTAGGTCTGGCGCCGCTCTTCGCCGAGCGTGGGCAGCATGATCTCCATGATCGCGTCAAAATGCGTGAGCACGCCGCGCAACGCGTCGTCAAACGCGCCCGAATTGTAGCGGTCTGACGAGCTCACGAACTCGTAGTCGAACCCGAAGCGATCCAGAAATTCGCGCAGCATCGCGTTGTTGTGCGCGGCGAAGCTCTCGTACCTCTCAAACGGATCCGGGATGCGCGACAAAGGCTTGTGAAGGTTGGCTTCCAGCAGCGCTTTGTTCGGTACGTTGTCGGGCACTTTGCGCAGGCCATCCATATCATCGCTGAACGCCACCAATCTTGTGGACTGGCCGGTCAAGGCCTCATACGCGCGGCGGACCAGAGATGTGCGCAACACCTCTTGAAACGTGCCGATATGCGGCAGGCCCGATGGACCGTAGCCGGTCTCGAACAGAACCGGCTCGCCGCCCGGCTTTCCATCCCGCAACCGTTTCGCGAGGCGCTGGGCTTCCTGAAAGGGCCAGGCCTTGGAATTCTGTGCGGCTTCGAGGAGGGTTGTGTCGGTCATAGTGCAGGCGTCTTTATTACGGGTTTGCCTTGTTGCAAGCGCGAAGAGGCGATCGGGTTTCCAGAAATTTCCTACATGGCGGACAAAAGTGACACCGTGTCACTTTCAAGAATTCATTCTATCCATATGATAAATATGCCTTATCTTCTTCGAAACACAAGCGGACGGACAGAGGAGCGGAGGCCAAATTTGCGCCAGAGGTGCCGCGCGTACCTTAGCGGGTCATACGGGCTCGGCGATCCTGTAGGAAAGCGCGCGGGCTGGGTCTTCAATACCACACCCGGGCGACAAGCCGTCAAACGGCCCTTGTGAGCGCGGCTCGACCGGCCTAGCGCCAGCATGTCATGTCGACGACTCAGCGCCCTGTTTTGCAACTGCTTTTGCTGCTTGCAATTGGCCTGCGCACCGTGTTCGGGGCGCCGTGCTGTATCGATATGAACGCCGCTGGCGGGCATCATCACCACGCAGCCCACGCTCATCACGATCATTCGGTCGTCGGCGATGCCGGCGATGAGGACAAAGATAACGCGCAAGACAGCGCGGCCAATCCGTGCTGCTCCGCCTGCGGACCGACGCTCCCGCCCGACACCGCGCCCACGCTTGCCAGATTAGCCTTGCGCGAGACACCCGTGGCCACGCCAATCCTAACCTTGGCGACGCGCCCGCCCTTCCCCGCTTACGACGCAACAGGACCGCCCGCCTCAGTCTGAAACCAACATTTTCAGATCTAGAAAAAGGCAAAACCATGAAATCGTTTTTGAAAGCGGGGTCACTCCTCGCACTCGCGACATGCGCGCTGACCGGCGCGCCCGTTTCCGCCGATGACGGCGACACCGTTAACTCGCTCGACCACGCGCCGATTGGCGTGATGGGCGACCACCGCCATAAAAAGGGTGAGTGGATGTTCAGCTACCGCTTCATGCATATGGACATGGGCGGCATCCAGATCGGCACCGACAGTGTCACACCCGAGGAAGTGGCGACCACCGTGCCCAATCGTTTCTTCGGCAATCCGGGCCAGCCGCCGACCTTGCGCATCGTGCCCACCGAAATGTTCATGGACATGCACATGCTGGGCGCGATGTATGGGCTTTCCGATCAGGTCACGCTGATGGCGATGGGCAATTACATCAGCAAGAAAATGGACCACATCACCTTTGCTGGCGGGATGGGGACCAATCGGCTCGACACGTTCGAGACCAGCCCGATGGGGTTTGGCGATACCAAGGTCGCCGCGCTGATCGGCCTGACCGATACGATCCATCTGAACGCCGGGGTTTCCATCCCAACCGGATCTAACACCAAGACCGACGATATCGTCACGCCCATGGGCGGCACGCCAACCGTGCGCGTGCCCTACCCGATGCAATTAGGATCGGGGACGTTCGATCTTGAACCGGGCATCACCTATCGCGACCAGAACGACACGTTCGGCTGGGGCGCACAGGTGCGTGGCACGATCCGTCTGGGCAGCGACAACGGCTATTCCTATGGCGACACGGCCATGGCCACGGTGTGGGGCGCGTTTTCGCTCAACCAAGCGGTCTCGCTTTCGGGCCGACTTCAGGCGGAGACCATCGGCCGAGTGGATGGGATGGACCCGCTGATCATGGGCCCTGTGCAAACGGCCAACCCCGATTTCCAAGGGGGCGAGACCGTCACCGCCTTTGTCGGCGCGAACTTTGCCGTGACTCAGGGCTCGCTCAAAGGCTGGCGGCTGGGTCTCGAAGGGGGATTGCCGTTGGTGCAGGACTTGAACGGCCCGCAAATGCCAACCGACTACACCTTTACTGTGGGCGTGCAAAAGAGCTTCTGAGCTACAGCCTTCGCTACGCGGTCTAGAAAGGCATGGCGCGAAGTCGGTTTCGCGCCATGCTCCACGTGGTCCTACTCGAACACCTCTTGATCGAGGGTCGAATGCGCCTCTCGAAAGCGACGCATCATTCCGGGCATAAGAAAGAGGTCTGCCATGATCCAGATGAGCCAAGCCACAAAACCAACCATGCCAAGTGGCGGATAGATCATGAGGATCACTATGCTGCCAAAGAAAAACACGAACTGGTAAATCGCCGTTTCCAGGCTGCCGCAATACACGCGGTGGAGCGACAGCACGCTCGCGAACCACCAGATGGCATACGCGCCAAGAAGATGTCGCTTGGCGGGGTGTCCAAGGCTCGGTGAGTACGACTTTCCTGAACCGCCGCTCGAAGGTCGTCTTTTGACCCGTTGCGCCGCCTCGTCAGACGGATTCCACGATGGGCGCTCAACCGGCGCCCCACTTTGTGTGGGCTCGCTTGAAACCTCAGCTTCGCGTTCATCGATCCGTCGTGCCGGAACTGCGCCCGTGGGGGCATCGCCCCGCCGCGCCCGCTCCGCAGCCACAAACGCTTCGCGCTTAGCGGCGATTTCGCTACCCGGCTCCGCGAAAGCGCTTGTGCCAGACGCGGACATAGGCCCTCGCTCGACAGGCGCTCTACGTGTCGCCGGTCGCGCTGCTCCAACACCTTTGCGACCAAAAGTCATTGAAAACCCCTCCTAAAGCGGAAAGTGCATTAGTTCGGTGAGGTTAATCATTGGCTTACGCC
>JBCCKJ010000027.1:0-14053 GCA_039027455.1 Pseudomonadota bacterium
GACGCTAACGCTGCCACACCAGACGAGTTGGTCGCGAGATAGGTCGTGCCGCTCGAAGACAGCGCTTCAAGCTGACCCACCGTGGCGGCGTCGGTCGCGGCCGTGCCGTCGGCGACGTTCACGATGCGGCGCTCCGAACCCAACGCGCCGACCGAGACCGTATTGGCCACGTCGGCGAGAGAACCCGCGCCGAGAGCTACGGAATTGACAGCTGAGGCAGTCGCGTCCGCTCCCAACGCGACGGCGTAATCCCCGCCCGTTACCGCACCGGTGCGGATCGATGTGTCATCTGGATCGTCAATATCGTCCCCGTCGCTGCCGATGGCAATGGAACCGACACCAAGCGCGAAGTTCGCGCGGCCTACAGCAATGCTGCGTTCAGCGTTCGCGATCGCCCCGGCTCCGACCGCTGTCGCGTCGGCGACGCCGCCCGAATCCGCGCCGATAGCTGTCGCGTTTGCGCCAATAGCGCCCGCTCTCACGCCCACAGCTACTCCGTTGGTGGCTGAGACCCCAGAAGCCGCTCCGATAGTGATGCCGTTTCTACCTATAACTTGAGCCTGCGTGCCTATCGCAATGGATTCGATTTCCGTGGCTCGCGCTGAATCTCCGAAAGCCAGGGCGGAGTTTCCTGACGCGGTCGTGTCGGTGCCGAGCGCGATAGCTCGTACGCCCGAGGCGGAGGCTCCTGTGAAGTCGCCGCCAACGCTATCGCCGCCGATCGCGATGGCGTTGTCAGCGGTCGCTTCGGCGAAATCGCCCAGCGTTATAGCCGAGGCCGCGTTAGAAAGCGCGCCCCGGCCGATGGCGATGGAGGCAGGCTGTGAAGCAGATGAGGAAAATCCAAGCGCGGTGCCGGCTTCGCCTGCAGCGCTCGCAAGACGTCCAACAGCCACCGCCGACGCCCCCGAGGAAACGGCTTGAGGCCCAAACGCGGAAGCTCCTCCCCCCGAAGCCTGCGATTTGGGCCCTATTGCTACATCATCAAAGCCCGTGGCGGCGGCTTGCTCTCCCAAGGCGACCGCGTTGGTTCCTGAGGCCAAGGCGTCTGCACCGATTGCTATTGAGTTCTCAGCTATCGCCTGTGCACCTTCGAACCCATCATCGTTCTCGTCTCCGCCGATAGCGATGGCGCGGGACCCACTCGCCAACGCCTCAGTGCCGAGGGCTACGGCGACCCTCCCAGAGGCTGTGACCATCCGGCCTATGCCAATCGAGGCGATGCCACTGGACTCGCTTTCAGCGCCGATCACGATCGCGCCGCTTCCGGTGGAATCAGCATCGAAGCCCAACGCTATACCACCCCCATCACTCGCCTCGGAATCCGCACCAATCGAAACGGACGACGCGCCTGTCGCTTGTGCCCCTGCACTACCAAAACCCTTCGCTCCGATTGCGACTGAGCGAAAGTTCGCGTCTGCTTCATCTCCGATGGCAATCGAGTCGACCCCGAACGCGTTCGCGTCCGGACCGATCGCGATCGAGTCTTCGGCGCCGACATCGGCGGATCTTCCAATGGCAATGGAGTCAATTTGGTCGGCGATTGCCAGACTACCCAATGATACGGCGCCTGACTGGGAGGCTTCGGAGTTCACACCGACCGACACCCCGAACGCGCCCGTAGCGTCCGCCGCGTATCCCACCGCTACCGCGCTCGTACCGCTTGCAACCGTATTGCCGCCTAAGGCCGTTCCAAATGCTCCGGTGGCGGATGCACCAACTCCGCATGCAAGTCGTGCGTTCACGCCATCCGAATTTGCGCCCCCGTCGGTATCAACATTCGTATCCGCATTGCCATCGTTGCTGGTATCAAGCAGGCAGTCATCCGCCGCCGCTGGCGTGGGCGCCACCACCGCGCACCCGACAATCACAGCAAGAGCCGTCGAAACAAAATACGTCGTTTTCATCAATATTCCCCTTTGCAAGATGAAAGGGGAGATGCGGCAGGCGACCCCGCGACTGTTTACGGAAAAGACTTCTTAAGCTGCGTCAGATGTTTAACTGCACGGATCCCCCCACGGTTCGATTTCAGTTCAAAGCGAAGCCAATCGGATGCTCGGCATGTTCGCGTCGCTCGGCTCATTGAGCGCGTCCAAACGGACGGCAGGTATTCCAACGCAGCAAACGAACACCACCGCACGGGACGCCTGAAGCCGGAGCGTAGGTATGCGCTTACTCCCCTCACTCGACAACAAATTATGTCATGTGATGTAAAAGTGCATTCTAAATACATCAAGAGATGTATTTATGCAGTCCCAATGCGGGTCAGAGACCTATCGGACAAAGAAGTGGCGGGCCTAGGGACAGGCCAATTCCGCGGCCTTAGCGTCCAGCACAGAAAGCGAACCGCAAGCCCTCAAATCGCGAAGGCATACGCTGAGAGGACTGGCCAGAGAGTGATGTTAAGGCAAGCCGGTATAAAGCAAGGGCGACGGGGAGAAGCTCGTTCGTCCAACTCCCCCCTTAACGCCAATTTTTATCTTGAACTTACATTCCTGAGCCAGGTCCGTAAGTAATCTCAACACGGCGGTTTTGTTGTTTTCGCACACCGTCTTGCGTTGGCACACGCGGTTGTTCTTCACCGAATGCCTCGCTCGCGATGCGCTCACCGGGAACGCCGCGACCGGTCAGATAGGACGCGACCGTCGCGTTTCGACGCTCGGCAAGGCCAATGTTGTAGCTTTGGCTGCCTGCTCGGTCGGTATGGCCAGCCAGCATGATGCGCGCGGTCCCACAGTTGCCATAAGAGGTAACCGCCGAGTTGAGCGCTTGCTCAGCCTCGGGCGTTAACGCTGATTCATCGAAATCGAAGAACACCAGAAATGGCCCTGAATTGCACTCCACAAGCGGCGGAGGAGGCGGTGGTGGGGGTGCCGGCGGAGGTGGTGGGGGCGGCGGAGGCGGAGGAGGAGGTGGCGGCGCTTTCTTCCCAAAGTTGTAAATGAGGCTCGCAAGCACCGAGTGCTGCGAATAATCGACGCTTGTGGGCAAGCCCGCCGTGGTGTCGATGCCAAAGTTGTTGATCACGAAATACCGGTATTTGAAGCCGAAATCGATGTCCTCTGAAACCGGAAAGCGCAGGCCAGCCAGAGCCTGATAGGCTAAGTCCGTAGCGCTATCGTCGACCAAGGTGCCGACGCCCGCCACTTCAACCGGCAGGTCAAGGTTGGCAAGGCCCAGTCCCCCGCCAACGAAAAAGTTAAAGCCGTCGTCTTTGCCGATATCGATCAGGCCGTTGACCATGCCCGAAAAGATCGAGAGGTCTTCTTCGTTCTGAACGACAGTGCCCGACGGAACCGGCGATCCGGGAACGAGAGATGGGAGAACCACGGTCAGACCATCATAGCCGGCCCGCTTGTAAGCCAGTTCGCCTTCCACCCGGAAAGCGCCAAAATCGTAGCCCACAACCCCGTCTATGTCGAAGCCCGTAAAGGTATCGGCAAAAGCTGCGTTCTGCTGCGGATCGGTATCGGCGGCATCAATATCCACCTGATCTTCAAAGCTAACGCCCCCATTTACACCGACATACAGGCCCTCGCGTGCCACTGCGGGCGACGCAACTAAAACGCTTGCGCTGGCAAGCAGCAGTGCCGTTCTCTTCATCCCTCGTGTTCTCCTATTCAAGGGGCGTACCTCGTGGATAAGAGCTATTCGTGGCAGGGCTGTTACACTGGTTTGGTGCGCATTCATCACACTAAAGCTAAGCAAGCTAAATGAGTTAGGAGGCACCCTTTACTCAGAGCCGCCCGCATTCAAGCTCTCCAAGACACGATCCCAACGGACCATTTTAAAGTTTTGTGCTTCGGGAGGGTTCACGCCATCCTGAGCGACAAAAAGCCCCCCGGGGTAGTCCGGCCCAAAGCCGCGTGGATCAAGATCGATCCCATCGGTCTCCTCAACACTACCGAACGCGCCTTCCGCAATTCGAAAGCGGCCGAGCGGCTGATGGCCGGGAAGGCTATAGACGGCGAAGGCATTATCGCCTTGGCTTGATGCGACCAGATATCCGGCATTCTCGCCTTCCGGTGCGAACGCTAGGCCTTCCACATCAGGCACAGTCATTCCCGTGCCAGCCGGTGCGACCATTTCCTTCTCGCCCGTTCGGGTATCGATCGCCCAAACTCCAGCCAGTTCCTCACCGATGTAAAGAGTGCCTGTGCGCGGATCGACAACGCAGCCTTCCGGCTGGCTGGGTACGCTCGAGAGCCGCTGGGTTTCCCCTGAGATCCCGTTGCCGCTTGTCGAAAGAACAGTCTGATATATTATCCCGTTCTTGGGTGCGCTGTAGACCGTGACAGCGCCGCGGCTTGCCCGATAACAAGGATGGAGGAACCTGACTGGCCCAGCGCAAAGTTTCGAACCAAGGTGCCTTCGGCAGGAACAGCGATGGTGTAGCGAACCTCTGGCGCGCCGATATAGCTTGCGACGATTGTGTAGCTGCCTTCAGGGACGTCGGCGAAAAAATAGCTGCCGTCGCGTTCGGTCGAAGTTCGGCGGCCAAGTTCAACTATGCGGATTTCCGCGGCACGCAGGGCCTCCACATCACTGGCGTCGGTAACAGTCCCGCGGACTTCGCCAGCGATCGCCGGCGCAGCAAGACATGTGGCTAGGACTGCGAAAGCGCTGCCTGTGAAAAGTCGAATACGCATGTGAACCCCCTAATCGCCATCGGTTGGCTGGGGAGCGGACTAGTCAGGGCAGATGACGCGGACGCGACGTATTTGTTTAGCCTGTCTGACAATCGACAGCGGAGTTGTGAAAGAACTGTCGCAAATGAGAGCTGGCGAAGCATCGTTGCGCTGGCCGCGCTTTTCAGCGGTCACCCCGAAAGCTCAAAGTCGATTCACGCGCTGGGCTTTAGGGTACACCATAGAGATCGGTGCATGCACGATCACTTGGTAGCGGAGGAGGGACTCGAACCCCCGACACGCGGATTATGATTCCGCTGCTCTAACCACCTGAGCTACTCCGCCCCATTCGCCTGAATAGCGGGGCTCGCAAGGCGTAAAGCCTCAAGCGAGCGGCGCGTTTAGGGCGCGTTGGAGCGTCGGTCAACTCTTAGCGAACCTCAGAAAGAGCTTTTCGAGGTTATAGCTTCGTCCGCCCGCGAAACGCGCTGCGTTTAACCAGCTTCCATGGTCCATCTTGATACAAATGGAGCTCTAGAGCCGGGAATGCAAAACTACCACGCTCAACGCGCCGTTCGACCTCAAGCGTAAGTTCAGCTTGCAGCGCCCTCGCCTCTCGTTTGCTGACCTTGTTCTGGATGGTGACATGAGGGCGCGGTTCATAAAGATCTTGCTCGGTAAGGCTTCCCTGAAAATGGTCGGTCATAAGCGCACGCAGCGCCAACAATTCAGGTGACGCGAGCGCAATGGCTGTACCGGTTCCCAAATCCATGACACCAGACACCTGCGCCGTTGGTGCAGCAAACTCGGCTGTCAGGCGGGGCAAAAAGCGCTGCAGCTCTTCAAGAAGCGACGGTGCGAAGGAATGGAACAATGTCACATGCGCGTGCAGATGATTGCGCTCAGGTGGGTAATACGCGCACCGTAGCCCGTCAGCCCAAGCCTGGATTTCAGGCGGCAGACTTGCTGTTAAAATAAACGGACGGGCCATCGCCTTCTTCTACCGCCGATCCAAACCACACGACTTGATAAACAAGCTTTTGGTCACGGCCCGCCCCTCACATCTCTCCGCGTTCGCGGCGAATCTGATACCAGCGCGCGACGTTGGCCTCGTGCTCCTCGCCGGTTGCGGCAAATCTGTGACCGCCCGTACCATCCGCTACCATAAACAGGGCGTTTGTTTGCGCGGGGTTTAGAACGGCGGCCAGACTCTCACGTCCCGGATTGGTAATCGGTCCTTTCGGAAGGCCGGTGAGCGTGTAGGTGTTGTAGCCATTGACGGCATCAATTTCGGATCTGCGGATACGGCGTCCGAGCGGCTTTCCCTTGGTGATCGGGTAAATGATTGTTGGATCGGCTTGAAGCCGCATGCCCGTTCGCACCCGGTTCGAATAGAGACCGGCGACAAGGCTGCGCTCTTCCGGCTTACCAGTTTCTTTCTCGACAATGGATGCAAGAATGATCGCCTCTCGGGGCGTGGAAACCGCTGCTTGCGGACCTTTCTTAGCCCACTCCTCTTCGAGCGCCCGGTTCATCGCGGACTGCATTTGCTCGACAAGTTGTGCACGTGACTGACCACGCTCGTAAGCGTAGGTGTCTGGTAGAACCGACCCTTCGGGCGGCACGTCGATTTCACCGGTAAGCAGGTCTATCGCCATCAAACGCTCGTGAACGAGAATAGAGGGCATGCCTTCTGGAATCGTCACGAAACGCCGGATGACGTCGCCCGACTGAAAAGCAATCAGGATGGCGCTCTGATCCATTTGAGGGGTAAGATTGAATTCCCCGGCCTTTATGGGTTCCGAAGAGCCAAACAGCTTAGCCCGCAGCAGAAAACCATCCGCTGAGGAGATAAGGCCTTCCGCCTCCAACTTGCTCGCCACCGCGCTCAGTGAAGAACCAGACGGAACGATGAAGGAGGTCTCCTCCTGAACCGTGGCAGATCCGAGAAAACGGGGCGCCAATATGGCAGCGCTCGCGAGAACCGCGATCAGGGCGGCAAAAAGCAGCCCTACCCGTTTCACATCAATCGACCTTTTGCATGATCAAGGACGCGTTCGTCCCGCCAAAACCAAAGCTGTTGTTTAAGACCGCACGAACGTCTCGTTTCTTCGCTTTCAAAGGCACCAGATCGATGCCCTCAGTCCCTTCATCTGGATCATGGAGGTTGAGCGTGGGCGGAACCATGCCGTCGCGCATAGCAAGGATACAGAAAACCGCTTCCACTGCACCGGCGCCGCCCAGCAGGTGGCCAATAGCGCTCTTGGTCGAGCTCATGGAAGCGCCTCCAAGATCATCGCCCAAGACACGCTTCACAGCGGCCAGCTCGATCGTATCGGCCATAGTGCTCGTACCGTGCGCGTTGACGTAATCGATGTCACCCGGCTCTAGCCCAGCTTTGCGCATGGCCATTCGCATGGATAGCTCAGCGCCCTTGCCTTCAGGGTGCGGTGCGGTGACGTGATAAGCGTCGCCTGAAAGACCATACCCTGTGACTTCAGCGTAGATTTTCGCACCGCGCGCTTTGGCGTGCTCATACTCCTCGAGCACGAGGATTCCCGCGCCCTCGCCCATAACAAATCCTTCGCGCGCTTTATCGTAAGGGCGGCTCGCTTCGGTCGGGCGATCGTTGAAGCTGGTGTTCAGAGCGCGGGCCTGCGCAAACCCGGCGATGCCGAGCGGGTTGACGGTGCTTTCCGCACCGCCCGCCAGCATGATGTCTGCATCATCCATCGCGATCATGCGCGCTGCATCACCTATCGAGTGCGCTCCTGTGGAGCACGCCGTGACCACCGCGTGGTTAGGGCCCATAAAGCCGTACTTAATCTGTACTTGGCCCGTCACGAGATTGATCAGCCGACCGTGCACAAAGTGCGGAGACACCCGGCCGGGGCCGCGCTCGTGCAGGTTGACCGACTCCTTCTCGATCCCCGGAAGGCCGCCAATACCAGCGCCAATCGAGCAACCCGTGCGCTCTTTCATGGCGTCGCTCATTTCGGTCAGCCCGGCGTGTTCAAGTGCTTGGCCAGCGGCATCAATGCCAAAGACTATAAATGGGTCGACCTGCCGTTGAATCTTGCCATCGACGCGCTTGTCCGCGTCAAAACCCCATGGGTGATCAGCGGGCTTCACTTCACAGGCAATTTTACATTTTTGGGCTTCGGGATCGAACTTCGTGATCGGTCCGGCGCCGCTCTCGCCTGCGATCAGATTGGCCCAAGAGGTCTCTACATCGCCGCCCAGAGGGGTCACGAGGCCAAGGCCAGTTACAACGACACGGCGCATTACAGTCTCCAAAACGCTACAGGCCCGAAGGCCCTTTCGGGCTCGGGCCTGTGAACATATCGCCCGGCTAGCGGGCGCTCAACGTGGGGCTAATTAGCCCGCGTTCTCGTCAATGAACTTTGTCGCGTCGCCGACGGTCGAGATTTTCTCAGCCGCGTCATCGGGGATTTCGACGCCGAACTCTTCTTCGAAAGCCATAACCAGTTCGACGATGTCGAGGCTGTCAGCGCCCAGATCATCAATAAAGCTCGCGTCTTGGGTAACCTTGTCGCCCTCGACCCCAAGGTGCTCGACAACAATTTTCTGCACGCGGTCGGCAGTATCGCTCATGTGTATCCCTCGTAAAATCTCTGGGGTGTTGAATTCGTATCACGCCCCTAGAGGTGGCTTCGGTTCAACGCAAGTCAAGATAATGCGCCTCAGCCTGACCTTTGGGGATAGCCGCCTACCCAAACAGCGCGGCTGTGTTTTCAAGAATCACATCGCTGCGCGCAGATAGGCTTTCAAGGATTTTGTACTTATGCGCCGTCCCAAAGGTTATCGCCACACGCAGCCCCTGCCCCGAAAGTGAGTCCAGCGCGGCGTTGATCAATGCGTTGTGCGCGGAGTTGATATGGGTCCAACCGCCCGCTCCCAAATCATCATCGAAATGGCGAGCGTAGGGTTCACGCGAGGCGGCGACGAGGCGGTCGAAGTCAGGCGTGTGCACGAATCTCGGATCGTCTGAGCGTCCGCGCACCGCTTTAGCGAAAGCACGAGACGCGGCACGGTGTTCGGCCCATTGTTCACGGCGCGCCGGGTCTTGCTCGATGGCTTTGAGCGCCGCGCGGCGGTTCCTCGCAATGTCCGGTGTCCAAGCCGCGCATCCGATTACCCGCCAGCCCTGCGGCTTTGATAACGGGATGACGACGTCGGTGTATTCCGGAAAAACGTTGGTCCGCAGTTCGTCGACGGTTCCCGTCCTCTGAAACGTGAGGATGGCGGTTTCGACGCGGTCAGGCGGGATTTCGGTTAGGATTACATCAGGCTGTGCGGCTCGCACTGCCGCTTCGAACACAGCGAGCGAATAGGCCTCGCTGGCCAGATGACGGCGGTGGATCGTTCCGAACACATAGACTTTGCTTAACTTAGATCGGCTCGCGGGCGCCGCGCTGCATGCGGCCAGAGGCAAAGCGCCTACCGCCAGAGCAAAGCTGCTACTCAAGACGTTCCGGCGAGAAAGTTGATCCATGTTTTCCCTTTCGCCGCGCACCGGCATCGGGTTACGGCGCGCATTCAGATTCCATATCCGAGATGACAATGCTCACTGTGTACAGCGAACACCAGACCGCTCATGCCCCCTTGCGAGAGCTCAACAACGGCGAATGGATGGATTTCGCCGAAAGCCCAGAGAGGCTGCGCTCGATTCTTGCCAAAGTGCCTGAATTCAAAGCCCCCGAAGATCATGGAATAGAACCCATTCTGGCCGTGCACAGCGCGGGCTATGTCAGCTTCCTGCAAAGTGCGCATAGCGATTGGCTAGAACAAGGCCGACAGGGTGACGCTATCGGATACGCCTTTCCCGTTCGCGGTCGCCGCCCCTTAAAGCACGACCGCATCGACGCACGCCTAGGACAATACGGATTTGATGCAGCCTCTCCTATCGCAGCGGGCACCTTTAAATCGGCCTATTGGGCAGCTCAATCAGCCTTAAGTGCGCTTGACGCCGTTATCGCGGGCGAAGCGAAGCATGCCTTTGCGCTCTGTCGGCCTCCTGGCCACCACTGCGGCCACGACTATTTTGGTGGCTATTGCTACCTCAACAACGCGGCGATCGCCGCACGAGCGGCTCAGTTGGCTGGTAGAGGCCCTATCGCCATACTCGATGTGGACTACCACCACGGCAATGGCACGCAGGACATATTCTATGAGGATAGTGACGTCCTCTTCGCCTCGATCCACGCCGATCCCAAGAGCGATTACCCCTACTTTTGGGGCCATGCGGACGAGACGGGCGGAGGTAAAGGCGAAGGCGCGACCTTTAACCAGCCACTGCCGCGTGGGACTACATGGGCGACCTATCAGCCCGCTTTGATGAAGGCGCTTGAACGTGTTTCGGCCTTCGGGCCGCGTACACTAATTGTAAGTTATGGCGCGGATACCTTTGAAAGTGATCCAATTTCGGAATTCAAGCTGACGACGAATGACATGCAACGCATCGGTGCTGCCATCGCTACGTTAAACCTTCCCACCCTGACGGTGATGGAAGGGGGATATCGAATCGAAGCGCTCGGCAGCAATGTCGAGGCCTACATTGCGGGAATGGAAACAGTGTAACGGTTACTCGTCCTCGCCTTCGACCATTGCACGCGCCGCATCGCGCGCAGCCATCTGGATCGCAGCGCGCTCGCGACTGGCTATCCGGCGCAAACCCTGGGTCGGCGAATTGCGTCCAGGGCTTACGGCCAGAGCGCGGTTGTAATAGCTCTTAGCCTCGTCCAGTTCACCCGTCACTTCGTGGCACAGGCCAATGTTTGACAGCACCGAAACCTGTGCCGGATTGCGCGCTTCGAGGCTGGCGAAGCGATCGCACGAGGCCTCCTGATCGCTCTTGGTCAGCCGCACCGCTTCGCGAAAAGCGTCGCGATCTTCAGAAGCCAGATCTTTGCGGCTTTCCATAATGCGAATGCCTTCAACGCGTTGGATGGGCGCAAGGTCCAGCCGGATGTTCTGCGCAAGTTCATCAATCAACTCGTCACGAAAATCGAGCGCAGACGGGATCACCGGATCGTTGCGGCAGAAGCGCACACGCTGAGACAGCGTCTCGTTGTTTACATAGAGTTGTTCGCCCGAAGTATCTGTCAGCAGCAAACGCGGTATGAGCTGAACTGTCATCTCCCTACAAGGAGTCGGGAATTCCTCACTTCGAATACACTGGTCTTTATCGTCGCGTTCGACGCACTCGGAGCGAACACGCGGATCAAGTTGGCGCTCAATGATATCAGAGCGCACTACCCCGCTCAGGATCGCATCAGGCGCGATTGCGCTGCGCACGCTTTCCTGATCGCCAATCGTGACGGTGCCGCCGGTCATCGGCGCATCAGCGCGCAGCACGCTGTAGTAGAGCAAGCCATCCAGAAACGCCGAACCAAGCGTGATCTGGATCGCGATCTCCGCGTCGGGTCCGGTCTCGCCCTTGAGAGTATCGATGACGATCGTCTCAACCTCGCCCGGAAGATCAATATTGGCCGCGTAGATCGCCTTCACGTCCAGCGTTTCTGCGCAAACCGTTTGGGCGCTGACCATGGCACACACCACCGCCAGTGCCGAGCTTATGCGTCTTAGTTTGCGAACAACCATAACGACATCTTCCCTGTCGGCCGCCCTGTAAGGCCTCAGCAGGAAAGTGCCACCCTCTTGCGTCCGAATAAAGGTGCTACCGCCAATTGAATGGAGGAGCGGGACATTTTATCCCTCCTTGTTCGGCGGCTCAACCACGCGAAGGTGAAGTTCACGCAGTTGCGCCGGTTCCGGCTTGGACGGAGCGCCCATCAGCAGGTCTTCGGCCTTCTGGTTCATCGGGAACAGCGTCACCTCGCGCAGGTTTTTCGCGCCCACCAAAAGCATCACGATGCGATCCACGCCCGCGGCCATTCCGCCATGGGGTGGCGCGCCGTATCGGAACGCGCGGTACATGCCACCGAACTCACGCTCGACATCGTCCTTCGACAGGCCGACGATTTCGAAGGCTTTGACCATCGTTTCGGGCTTGTGGTTACGGATCGAGCCCGAGGCGATCTCATAGCCGTTGCAGACCAGATCGTACTGGTAGGCGTTAATCTCAAGCGGGTCGGCGTTTTCGAGCGCTTCCAGCTCGCCCTGCGGCATTGAGAAGGGGTTGTGGCTGAAGTCGACCTTTTTCGCGTCTTCATCATACTCGTAGAACGGGAAGTCGATGATCCAGCACAGATCGAAGCGATCCTCGTCGATAAGCTTTAGTTGCTCACCAATCTCGATGCGAGCCGCGCCCGCTAGCTTCGCAGCGTCCGAGGCTTTTCCAGCCGCAAAGAACAAGCCGTCGTTCTCGCCCAGCCCAAGCTCAGCGTAGAGCTCGGCCATACGATCCGCGCCGTGGTTCTTTGCGATCGGGCCACCAAACTCGCCGCCTTTGCGAGTGACATAACCGAGCCCGGCGTAGCCTTCCTTACGCGCCCAGTTGTTCATGTCGTCGAAAAATTTGCGGCTCTTTTCGTGTGTGTTCGGTGCCGGAACCACGCGCACCACGCCGCCACCACCAACGATCTTCTCGAAAAGGCCGAAGCCAGACTTTTCGAAGTGATGCGTGACATCTGAGATGATCAACGGGTTGCGAAGGTCCGGCTTGTCGCTGCCATACTTCATCATCGCTTCGGAGTAGGGTATGCGCGGGAATTCGCCCGTCTTGGTCACCGGCTTGCCCCCGGCAAAAGCCTCAAACACGCCCGCCATCACAGGTTCCATCGTGTCCCACACCTCTTCCTGTGTGACGAAGCTCATCTCCAAGTCGAGCTGGTAGAACTCGCCAGGCAGACGGTCGGCGCGCGGGTCTTCGTCGCGAAAGCATGGCGCGATCTGGAAGTAGCGGTCAAAACCGGCGACCATAAGCAGCTGCTTGTATTGCTGGGGCGCTTGGGGAAGCGCATAAAAGTGGCCTCCGTGCAGACGGCTGGGCACGAGGAAATCGCGAGCGCCTTCGGGGCTGGAAGCCGTTAAGATTGGCGTCGAAAACTCGTTGAATCCCGCCTCATTCATCCGCGCGCGAATGTCCGCTACAATCTTTGTACGCGTCATCAAGTTCGCGTGCAGCGTGTCGCGGCGCAGGTCGAGGAAGCGGTACTTAAGTCGGGTGTCTTCCGGATATGGCTGCTCGTCGGCCACCGGCAGCGGCAGCTCCTCAGCCGCGCTTTGAACGGTGATGCTGCGCGCAAAGACTTCGATCTCACCGGTCGCCAGTTTCGGATTGACGGTTTCGGCCGAACGCGCCTTCACCTCGCCCTCAATCGTCACCACGCTCTCGGCCCGCAGGCGATCAAGAACCGGCAGCGCGGGCGAATCGACGTCCGCCACGACCTGCGTAATCCCATAGTGATCGCGCAAATCGATAAACAACACGCCGCCAAAATCGCGCTTGCGGTGCAACCAGCCCGACAGACGGACAGTTTCACCAACATTGGCCGAGGAAAGCTGGGCACAAGTGTGACTACGATAGAGGTGCATCTAAACTCTTGTCCTGTTCGAAGGTATGGCCCAAAGGGCGCGTGGCTGCGAGCAGACTAAATATGCCGCGCGGCTGTCTGGCGCGCTAACAGGGCAAGCGTCCCCTTTTGTCAAGGGAAGCGCGTCATTGGGAAAACACCCCGAGAGCGGCACTCCGCTCCAACACAAGAAGATGACATGAAAATACATGACCTGATCACCACCTCCGACGCGCTCGCCGATCTGTGCGCGCGGCTCGCAAGATCCGAATTTGTCACTGTCGACACCGAATTCATGCGAGAGAACACATACTGGCCTGAGTTGTGTCTCGTTCAGATTGCAAACACGGAAGAAGCCGCCGCGATTGATCCACTTGCCGAGGGTCTGGATATGGCTCCGCTCCTGGAGCTTCTGACCGAGAACGACGAGGTGCTGAAGGTCTTTCACGCTGGCGGGCAGGATGTCGAGATAATCGTCAACATGACGGGCAAAACGCCTAGTCCCGTTTTCGATACGCAGATCGCAATGATGGCGATTAGCCAGTCAGAGCAGATCGGGTATGCCAATCTCGTCGAAACTTGGTTGAACATCACGATCGACAAAGGTGCGCGCTTCACCGACTGGAGCCGCCGTCCCCTGACCGAGCGTCAGATCGAGTACGCAATCGGCGATGTCACGCACCTATCAAAAATCTTCCCAAAAATACTAAAGAAGCTTATCAAAACAGGCCGCGGCGCGTGGTTGGATGCCGAGATGGAAAAGCTGGCGGACGCGTCCAAATACATAATCGATCCCGACACCTCTTGGAAACGCATCCGATCTCCCGGGCGCAATCCGCAAGTTCTTGGACGTCTCAAGGCTCTAGCTGCGTGGCGCGAGGGGGAAGCGCAGCATAAGAACATCCCTCGTGGACGCATCATGCGCGA
>JBCCKJ010000028.1:0-13895 GCA_039027455.1 Pseudomonadota bacterium
GCGCACCGATTTGTCGAGTTCTTCGACACGGCGCACATCGGGATCGGCCTTGTCTTCCATGCAGCGCGCGTTCGACTGCAGCCGCCAGAGCAGGCGGTAAAGCAGGCTGAAACGCTCAGAATCAGAGTGCAGCGCGGCGTTGCGCGCGAGGCTCATAAAGCGCTTCGAAGCGCGAACTTCGCGCGCGTCTTCGCCCGGCACTGGCAGGCGGCGCTCGCCCCGCGATGGCCCTTCCTGTGCGAACAGATCGCCCGTCCCGTCCGGTTCAACCCACGAGACCCGATCCGGCGGCACATCGCACTGGATCAGCCCACGCGCCCGCTCGCGCCAAAAGGCGAAGTCATCGGGCTCCGGCAAATGGACGACGTAATGCGCGCCCAAGTATACGTTCTGCATAGCGACCATCAGAACAACTCCAGCTGTTCCGATTTCGGCGCCAACAGGCTGCGCAGATCAGAGCGATCCGTCAGTGTGGTCGGTCGCCAATCGAGCGCAACTAGAAAGGGGCGCACCTTGGCGATGGATTGGGTGAGCTTGGCGACATCGTCCAATCGCAGCGTGCGATGCCGCCGCGCGCGCAGAATACGCTGCACCGCGACTGTGCCCAGACCCGGCACTCGCAAAAGCTGTTCTTTCGAGGCGCGGTTCACATCCACCGGAAAGTGCTCACGGAACTTCAGCGCCCAAGCCAGCTTGGGATCGATATCAAGCGGAAGGTTCCCGTCTTTTCCTGTCGCTTGCGCCACCTCCTGAGGGGCGTAACCGTAAAACCGCATCAGCCAATCGGACTGGTAGAGCCGGTGTTCACGCATCAACGGCGGACGCTTCAAAGGCAACACCGCGCTCGCATCAGGGATTGGCGAGAAGGCGCTGTAATAAACGCGGTGCAGACCAAAGCCTTTGTACAAACCGCTCGCCTTGGTGACGATCGCGGCGTCGTTCGCGTCGTCTGCGCCCACAATCATCTGCGTCGATTGCCCTGCGGGCGCGAAGCGTGGAGCGTGCTTGAAGCGTTTGCGCTCATCTTTCGCCTCGATGATACGCGCCTTGGTTTTATCCATCGCGCCTTCAATCGTGCCCTCGTCCTTATCAGGCGCGAGACGCGTGAGGCCTTTCTTGGTCGGCAACTCCACATTGATCGAAACCCGGTCGGCGTAGAGCCCAGCCTGATGGATCAGTTCAGGATCCGCCTCAGGGATTGTCTTCAAATGAATGTAGCCGCGAAAATCGTGCTCTTCGCGCAGGATCCGGGCGACTTCGACCAACAGCTCCATCGTGTGGTTCGAGCTTTTGATGATACCCGAAGAGAGAAACAGCCCCTCGATATAATTACGTCGGTAGAAATTGAGCGTAAGGTCGGCGACTTCTTGCGGTGTAAAACGCGCGCGGCGCACGTTCGAGCTCTTGCGGTTGATGCAGTAGTGGCAATCGAAAATGCATTGATTGGTCAGCAGAATTTTGAGGAGAGAGATGCACCGCCCATCGGGCGCGTAAGCGTGGCAGATGCCCATCCCCTCGGTGGACCCAATACCTTTCCCGCCCAGCGAGTTCTTCTTAGCCGTGCCAGAGGACGCGCACGAAGCGTCATACTTGGCTGCATCGGCCAGAATTTCGAGTTTTTCGCGCAGAGTTAGCTGAGTCATACAAGAACCTTTTGTTCTTTATATGTTCCAAATCTGTTCCCTACAAATGCAAAGCGTGCAAGCCGCGCTGGCTGAACCAGCACGGCTTGCAAACAGATGCAATCAACCGCCGTTATACGGGATGGTCGACTTGTGGATCATCATACGCAGATCGCCCTCCGCGTCGCGGATATAGCCGATCGTATATTCCACCTTGGTCTCTTCGCCACCTTCAACCGGGGTGAAGTAATAATTCCCCATTGCCACCGCCATATGGCAGACATTGTTGGTGATCCCGGCGTTCTTCCAGCGCACCTTTGACCAAGGTTTGATCGCAAAGCCGCCATCTTCGGGGTAGGACGCGTTGCCGCCTACGAAGTAAGACAAGGCACCGTCAAAAGTCAGGCGAAACTGGTCATCGGACGCAAGCGTCGGTTTGAACAACACCGTCGCCATATCGTAAGCGTAGAAGGTGTTGATGTGATCGGCGGCGGCCTTCGTGTAGTCGCCGCCGTCGCTGTAAGCCTTGCCAATGGCCACAATGCCTTCGCCCCAGGCGAGTTGAGCGGCCACCACTTCCTCTTCCGTGATGCAGCGCAATTGCTCCTCGGTCGGCGCGCGCGGCGTGTCCTCGCCGAGGGGTGCGAGAGGTTGCGCAGTCGCCGGGATCGCTAAGGGGAAAATAGACAGTGTGGATACGAGTGCGAATGAGGGGGTTTTCACATTTCATCTCCTTAAGGCCCTGTGTTTACGGGGACAGGGCGGTTGTCAGGAAACGCAAAGATGTTGCGTACGCATCGATAGACGCGCGACATATCTATGTCAGCGCGGTCCGCCTTATTCCAGCGTTTCTGATGTCATGAGATGGGTGCGAAAGGCCTTGCGGACATCTGGTAGATCGCAGTGTCCGCCCGTCTTGATCAGTTCGCCGCGCTGCTCGCTTTCAGGCGCTCTTTGATCGGCGGGTTCAAGCTAGCGCACAAGTGATCGAGGACAGCGGAGTGCATTTCTCCGTCAAACGCCACCCCGGCGGTCCGCCCTTCCATCCAAGCGACGGTGCCCAGAGGAGCGTTCACCTCACCCACTTTGATGACAATGCGATCCCCGACCTTTGCAAAACCATTGCCGCCTAAGAGTTTGCAGCCGCCTTCCGATATATCGATGAGGTCGACAAAAACGACGCGCGACTGAACCCGGCTTTTCACAAGCAGGCGAAGCGGGCGCCGGTCTGATGAGCGTGTGATCGAGTTAATTGTCATGAGCCTGAGATCGCACAGAAGTGTAAAGAAATCTTAAGCGCGCAGGTAAACGCCGTTTAACCATAGGCGTGACGTCACAGCGGATGCGCTGGTGGCTTAGCCGGTTTGGCGTTCGGGCGATCTAAGCGAAAAGCCCTTGCAGATACCAATCTGGAAGTCCGCCTCGCCCATCGCCAGCGATCCCATCGCGATAGATCCAATAACGTCCCCCACCCTCATCTTCGATTCGGTAATAATCACGCAAACGGGTCGTCGATCTCTCTCGCCACCATTCGGGAGCAAGGCGTTCCGGGCCTTCCACCCGTGCCACTTCGCGCACCTCATCGCGCCATCGGAACCTCTGGGGAAACCCGTCAGGCGTCGCGTAAAGAACCGCAATTTTCTCCGGTTTATCCAGTATTTTGAGTGGCCTGCTGTGGAATTCTAAGCCCATCTGCGAGGCCGTTTGGGGCTGCAAAGGTGGCTGCCAACGTTGCGCGCGCTCGGGCCAATGGCTGGGATGGCCCACGGGACGGCGCACCGCGTGCGGTCCCAGACGCGCGGTCAGGCGATCAACGAAAGCGCTCAGAGAAGTGCCGTGCCGATCAGACGCTTGCTCGATATCGCTTTGGTCAACATCGAGCGGCTCAGCCCAGCTAGCGCGCAACCGCACCGTCTCGATTCCAAAGCCCGCTTCGACATCGTCCAGCTTGGCGGCAAACAGGCGCGTTATGTGCGTCGCCTCACGCGTTGCGGCGGCCAGTTCAAGCTGACGCACCGCCACCTCGCCATCAACCCGCCATAGCCCCAGTTCGAGCCGCCGCGCTCCTTCCCCGCGCCCTTCAAGCTCGCGCGCCATATCCTGAGCAAGGTCTTCCAGCACTGTATCCAGTAAAGAGCGATGACGGATCGGCTCTATCAGGCGACGTTGAACAAGCGGCACGACTTGAGGAATGACCGGCAGCAAAGGCTCAGGAACGCGCCCCAGCAATTGATCAAGGCGGACGAGCGGATTGGCGGAGGGCGATTTGCGGTTGCGGAAACGGCGCTGGAGCGCGTCTCGTCCCGAAGCGCTGCCAAGGTCGCCGCCCTCTCCATTGGTCACTCCAGCAAGCTGGCCTAAAGACTTCAGACCCAAACGGCGCAGAACGGTCAAAACGTCAGCATCAAGGCGCAGAGCCGCCACGGGAAGATCAGCGAGCGCGCGCTGAATCTGGCTTGCTTTCTGCCCTTCTACAATCGCTCCCGCAGGTCCGTAATGCGCCAAGGCCCAAGCCGCGCCCGCCGTAGGCGCTATCGCGCAGCGCACCGCCAGCTTGCGCGCCGCAAAGGCGGCTTCGACATCGGCGATAAGCCGCGCCTCCCCACCAAAAAGGTGTGCCACCGCGCTGATATCGACGATTATCCCGTCTGGTGCGTCGAGCGCGCTCCACGGCCCCCAGCGCTGCGCCCACACAGCAAGCTTTTCCAGAAAGGCGAGATCGCCCGCTGGGTCGGCGGGGATCGCTTCAAGAGCCGGACACACAGCGCGCGCGTCGGCCAAGGTCGTGCCAATGTGGGCGCCGCCTTCGCGCGCGGCGTCGTTCAACGCTTCGATGCGCGGACCATGCGCGGTTTCTGTGACCAGCGCGATGGGTGTGGCGTCCGCGCCATCGCCGCGTTCAAGCCCTTGCGTGAGCCGCCAGCGATCGACCGACAGTCGCGCGCACCAAATGGCAAGTATCCGGCGCTGGCGTTGGCGTGGGAGCGCCACTCGACTTCCAAAATCGCCGCTTTCGCGCGAGGGCTGGTCCAAGAGGCTGGAGCGCGGGTTCGGGTCGGTCAGGGCGTTTGGCTCTAAGAGCGGTTTCGTCATCGCTTACAATCCATTGTCCGGGCGCGTGTGAGCGCGCGCGAAACAGCTCGGCGCGCCAGTTTGGCTTTCCAAGGGCGTGCGCTTTCCAACACGGAATTTGCGAAGTTGCAGGTTCCGCACGCCAGCGCATCCGCGCCGAGGAAAGATCCGGCTCCGCATCGATCCGCACCAACCACAAGGCCACGCGGTGCTTTTCCGCGGCGAGACTAAGCCGGCGTGAAGCGGTGAAATCGAGCGCGCGCGGATTGCCGACGATTTCCCCGATCACGCAGGCCAAATCGCGGCAGCGCAGCCCTTCTTCCAGCGCAAAGAGCGCATCCTCCGGGGTCTTGGCTTCGACATGGATCAAGCGGTCGCGCATGTCATGGGGCAGCCCGTGGCGATAGGGCCGCCCTCCCAGCCGGATCGCACGCGCGTCTTGCACCCACAGTATCTGACGTCGATACTGCACTTCCGCGAGAGAATCATCCGCGCTGGATACGGTCCGCAAAGCGTCGCGCGCCAACGCCAAACCCAGCCCTACCCCGCTTGCCTCGCGCGCGCTGGCGAAAATCTCATTGTGGAGTGACTGGTCCACTAATCCCGGACGCCAACGCGCCTCGCGCGCCGTGGAGATTGCAGCGATATCATGCGCCGACAGCGTCGCCTCACACAGGCGCGCCGCTGCGTCGACTGCGGATCTAGACCGCGAAGGCACGGAAAAATCACGAAGCGCATGCGCGCTGGAAGAGGCATTCAAACGGGTCATAGGAACACTTAAGCAGACTCACCATGAGTCTATTTGTTCCTATTATGTTCCATACAAACAGAACGAATGCAATGGGTGTTCCGCTACCCCCTCTCGGTGAGAAAAATCCTAACCGAACAGGCCCACCAGCATAATCACTACCAACACCACAGGGCACACAAACCGCACCAGAGCGCGCCAAAGCATGTGAAGGGCTCCATCGAGCCCGTTCTCCTGATCAATCAACTTGGCGTCCGCGATCCAACCCACAAAGACGCAGGTCAAAATCGCACCGATCGGCATAAACAGCTTGGCCGTTACCCCATCAAGCGCGTCGAAGAAATTCGCTTCTGCGAAAATGGGAATGAAGCCCAGCGGGTAGAACTCCGCCATTTCATTGAAGGAAAGCGAGGAGAATACCCCAAGCACCGCCGCTCCCCCACCAACAATGATGGTCGCGACCGGCCGTTTCAGATTGAACTTCTCAAACACCCAAGCCACCGGCGCCTCAAGCAGCGAAACCGAACTGGTCAAAGCTGCGAAGAACACCATGGTGAAAAACAACAGCCCGATAAGAGAGCCGAACGGCATCGCCTGAAACGCAATGGGCAGCGATTGGAACATCAAGCCCGGTCCCGCGCTTGCCGAAAGCCCAGCGGCGAAAACAATCGGAAAAATCGCCAGACCCGCCAGCATAGCCACCGCTGTGTCCGCGCTCGCAATGATGCCGCTGGTCTCCGCCAGATTGGTCTCACGGTTGGCGTACGCGCCGTATGTCATCATCCCGGCCACACCCAACGACAACGAGAAGAAAGCCTGACCCACAGCAGCCAGCATGACCTCGCCCGTTAGCTTGGAGAAATCGAACGTAAACAGATAGCTCACCGCTTCGCCGAAATTCCCTGTGAACGCGCCGTAGATCGTAATCCCCAAAAACAGCGCGAAGAACAGCGGCATCAGATACACCGCCACCCACTCGATACCGCTCGAGACACCGCGCGCCACGAAAAACATCGTCACCGCAAGAAAGCCAAGGTTGAGCACAACCATCAGCCCGCCGTCACCAAAAAGCGCTGGCAACAGCCCTTCAACATCCTCCGCCGCGCGCCCCTCGAACGCACCGCCAGAAAGCCCAGTCTGGATCAGGTCGCTCACAAAAACGCCGATGTAATAGACGACCCAGCCGCCCACGACGCAGTAAAAGCTTAGGATAAGGAACGCCGCAAAAACGCCCAGAGAAGCCAGAATGCTCCACCCTTCAGGCGCGTTGGAATCGCGCGCAAGGCGCCGCACACTCTCGGGAGCGTTCGCTTGTCCGTGACGCCCGATCAACACTTCGGACAAGAGCACCGGCAAACCGATCAGCAACACGCAAAAGATGTAAAACAACACAAAGGCGCCGCCGCCATTCTCCCCCGCTTCCGCGGGAAAGCGCCACATATTGCCCAGTCCCACCGCAGAGCCCACCGCGGCCAAGATAAACGCGCTGCGCGACGACCAGTTTTCGTGGCCTGAACCCGATGCTGCCATGAAATGAAATTTCCCCGAATGCGCGCTGCCCCGAGCGCTTAGATGTCGTTTGTCGCCTCTGTGCAATGTTTCTGACCGCGCGCCAAGGGTGCAATTGGGCCTGGCTGCAGCCGCAACTGGGGTTTTGCCTTTACCGAAGCCGGGCGCTAAACGCGCAATCCATGTCCACAACCTTCCAACTCGACACGAGCACCAGCCGGGCGAACCCTACGCCTAAACCGCTTCGTCGCCTAACGGTCCCACGTATCCGTGCGCGCAAAAAGGATGGTGTCACCGAAGATCCGCTAGTCATGCTTACCGCCTACACGGCTCGGCAAGCGCAGCTCTTGGACTCGCATTGCGATCTGCTTCTGGTCGGGGACTCTCTGGGTCAGGTCATCTATGGCCTGCCCTCCACCATTCCGGTGACGCTGGAGATGATGGCCAATCATGGCGCGGCGGTCGTTCGCGGCAGCTATCATTCTGTGGTCGTCGTCGACATGCCGTTTGGCTCGTATGAAGGCTCTCCCGAGCAGGCGTTCGAAAGCGCCGCCTACCTCCTTAAGCAAACCGGCGCGGCCGCTGTGAAACTTGAAGGCGGTGAAGCGATGGCGCCTACGGTCGAGTTTCTCAATTCGCGCGGCATACCGGTTATGGGCCATGTCGGGCTCACCCCGCAGGCCGTAAATGTGCTCGGCGGATACGCCGCGCGCGGACGCTCCGACGCGGAAGCGGATAAAATCGTCACGGACGCGGTAGCGTTGGATCAGGCGGGCGCTTTCGGCATAGTTATTGAAGGCGTGGTTGAACCCATCGCCATCGCCGCAACGGAAGCGGTTTCCTGTCCCACCATCGGCATTGGCGCCTCGGCCAAGTGCGATGGACAAGTGTTGGTCACCGAAGACATGCTGGGAATGTTCGAACGCGTGCCCCGCTTCGTGAAGAAGTATGACGACATTGCCGGCATGATAGAAAAGACAGTTGAGACTTACGCCGAAGAAGTGCGCAGCCGCGCCTTCCCCAGCGAAGAACAGACCTATCAGCCGAAGTCATAAGCGAGAGCCAAAGGGATCATGCAAACGCTGCTTCGCTATTACAGCTTCTCGCTGCTGTTCACCGCCGTGTGTATGGCCCTTGCCGCCTGGTACGGCTGGGCCAGCACAGGCAGTATGAGCGGCATGCTGACGGTCTTGTGGATCGTCTTTGTGCTTTCGATCCTCGAAGTCTCGCTCAGTTTCGATAACGCTGTGGTCAACGCCACAGTGCTGCGCGAAATGGACGCGGTCTGGCAGCAGCGCTTTCTGACCATTGGCATTCTGATCGCGGTTTTCGGTATGCGGATTATCTTCCCCATCGCTATCGTTTCCGTCGCGGCCAATATCGGTCCCTGGGCGGCGGTTGAGCTGTCTCTGGGTGATCCCGAGGAATACGAACGCATCGTTTCAGCAGCCCATATCGGCATCGCTGGGTTCGGCGGCGCATTCCTGTCCATGGTCGGCCTCACTTTCTTCTTTGACGAAGAGAAAGACGTCCATTGGATCAAATCTATCGAAGAGTCGGCGGCGCGTTTTTCAAGTATTCCCGCTCTCGAAATCGCTCTGGTACTTTCAGTGATCATGGGAGTTTCGACGCTGCTTGACCCCTCCGACGCGCTAACCTTTCTGACCGCTGCGATCTTTGGTCTTCTTACGTACATCGCGGTCCACGCGCTGGGCGAAGTGATCGAACAACGAGAGACGCGCAAGAAAGCCGCGGGCGAAATCGTGCGTTCGGGCCTCGGCGGTTTTCTCTACCTCGAAGTGCTCGACGCCAGCTTCAGCTTTGACGGCGTTGTCGGCGCTTTCGCCCTTTCCAACAATATGATCGTGATTGCGCTTGGTCTTTCGGTGGGCGCGATGTTCGTCCGTTCAATGACGGTCCATCTCGTCAAGACGGGTACGCTCTCACAGTTTCGTTTTCTGGAACATGGAGCATTCTGGGCCATCATTGTGCTGGGTGTGATTATGCTTCTTTCCGCTCGCTATCACATCAATGAGACCATCACGGGCCTGATCGGCGCTACACTCATCGGACTATCGTTCCTGTGGTCCGTGCGTCACAACCGAAAAGAGGCCAAGCCTAGCTCGGCAAGCGCGCAAACATAGTCGCGAGCGGCGCTGCCCACATCAGCTGAAGCAGGTGATATAAGAGCAGCGGCGCGATCACGAAACCGGCGACTTCTGCGGGAAAGAGAATGGCGGCGAGAGGCGCGCCAATCGCGACGCTCTTTTGAACAGCCGCAAAAAGAAACGCGATCCGATCTTCTTGGACATAACCAAACGCGCCGCTCACGGACCAAGCGCCAGCTGTGGCGAAGACCAAGAACGCCACGACCAAGCCAAGTAACAAGATCCAATCAAGCGCTGAGAAAAGGGTTGTCAGCCCTTCCTCGACAGCACCAGAGAACGCGACATACACTGCGATTCCGATCACGACCCTATCGAGCCAAACGACGCGGGCTTTGCGTTCAACAATCCAATCGCGCGTCCAACCTTGCACCGCCTGTCCGATCAGGAACGGCAGAACGAGAATAACGGCAATCCGCACAATCATTTCGTGTCCGATATTGGCTCCACTCTCCCCACCTAGAAGCGCGAACAGAGGAGCGGAGATGAACACGCCGGCAATGTTAATGAGCGCCGCTCCCACCACCGAGAGAGCGGCGTTGCCGTTGGCGAGTGTGGTGTAGGATGTCGCTGATTGGATCGTTGAGGGCAAGACCCCGAGATAGACGAATCCGAGCGCCACAAGCGGCGGCAGTACACCGGCGGCGAGAACCCCAAATCCCCAGCCAGCAAGCGCCATAACACCGAACACCCAGAGGAAGAGCGGCGCAAAAAAGCGCCAGTTCGCCATACCTTTGGCGATTTCACTGCGCGCAATTCGCATCCCATTGACCAGAAAGAGGACGAAGATAGCGACGCTCGATATCATTTGAGCGCTCGCGCGCGCGTCGCCCGTTGCGGGCGCAACAAGCGCCAAGGCCGTCGCCAACAACAGAACGGCGATCATCGGGTCGGCAAGAGGCTTCAGGCGCGCAAGCATGGCGCGCTGCCCTGCCCTTCACCTCAGCAAATGTCGAGAGCGGGGGTTAGAGGGCCAACGTCGCTAGAGATTTAGTCAGGCGTGCAAATCGTACTGCTTGAGCAGATCGTACAAGGTCGGCCGGCTGATCCCGAGCATTTTAGCCGTGCTCGAAATATTGCCTTCGCTACGAGCCAAAGCGTGACGGATGACGCGGCGATCAGCCTTTTCGCGCGCAACCTTCAGGTTCAGCACGTCACTAGGCTCTTCTTCGTCGTCATCAAAATCAAGATCTTCGGCGTGAACGAGTTTGCCGTCGGCCATGATCACCGCCCTCTTCACCCGGTTTTCGAGCTCGCGCACATTGCCCGGCCATTCATGCGCATCGATCGCAGCCAACGCGCCGGGACCAAAGCCCGTCACAGCTGGGTTCATCTCGGTGGCGAAGCGCTTGAGAAACGCCTTGGCCAGCAGAACCGCATCCCCATGTCGTTCTGCGAGACCGGGAATACGCACCACAATTTCCGCCAATCGATAGAACAAGTCTTCGCGGAATCTGCCCTCACCGATCATGCTTTCGAGGTCTTGGTGGGTAGCGCAGACAATCCGAGTATCAACGGGGATCGTTTTACGTCCACCGATACGCTCGATGGTGCGTTCCTGAAGGAACCGGAGCAGTTTAACCTGTAGGGGCAAAGGAATATCACCCACCTCGTCCAGAAAGAGCGTGCCTCCGTTAGCGCTTTCAATCTTACCTTCGGTGGTTTTGACCGCGCCAGTAAACGCGCCCTTTTCGTGTCCGAACAGCTCGCTTTCGAGGAGGTTTTCAGGAATCGCGGCGCAGTTAATCGCCACGAACGGTCCATCTGCGCGATCGCTTGCGTTATGGAGGCCTTGCGCGAGCAGCTCCTTGCCGGTTCCGCTCGCGCCAAGAAGCATGACTGACACGCTCGTCGACGCAACACGCTCAATAGTGCGAGCCACTTTGACCATTTCGGGCGCGCCCGTGATGAGTTTACCCAGTACGGTTTTATCCTCGCTCGCGTTGGCAACCAGCCGGCGATTTTCGCCTTCAATCTCATGAAGATTGAACGCACGGCGCACAATCAGACCCAGCGCTTCGATATCGAGCGGCTTCTGATAGAAATCGTAAGCACCCCGATCGATGGCCTGCAGCGCGCTTTCGCGTGCACCATGGCCGCTTGCAACGATCACCTTAGTATCAGGCTTGAGCTCCATAATGGCATCGAGCACAGCGAAGCCTTCGGTCGTGCCATCGGGATCGGGCGGAAGTCCCAAATCGAGCGTCACAACAGCAGGTTCCTCGCTTCGCAACGCCGTCATGGCGCTATCCCGATCGCCAGCGATCACGACTTCGAAGTCGTCGTACGCCCATTTGAGCTGGGCTTGCAGGCCTTCATCATCTTCGACGATGAGCAGTGTGGGTTTCTTGTCAGCCATATCAGGCCACCTCTCTGGAGGATGCGGACGTCAGTGCCGCGTTGGAACTTGCGATACGAACGGCCTCTGGGGCCGGAAGCTGGATGGAAAAACGCGTGCCCACGCCTTCGCGCGATTCGACTTGCAGGCGGCCACCCATCGCTTTGATCATCTCGCGCGCTTCGAACGCGCCAATACCGAAACCGCCTTGCTTCGAGGAGACGAACGGCTTGAACAGGCCAGTGCGCACGAATTCCGGCGACATTCCGCAACCCGCATCAACAATATCGAGGGTGCCTTGCAGGGCGTCGCCAGACACGGAAATGTGAATGGGCGCATTTCCCGCGCTCGCATCGATAGCGTTCTGCACAAGATGGATAAGAGCCTGCTCCAAGCCCTCTGCATCAGCCAAGACAGTGGCTTGTCTACTTGACGTGACGACAACCGGATGGCTGGGAGCAAAACGCTCTTCAAGGGCCTTGGCTGTATCCGCCAGATCGACCTCGCTGATGGCATCCACCGGACCGGAGCCATAGCGGCCCAAACGCGCCAGAAGGACGTTTAGCTTTTCAGAGGATTTGCGCAGCGTCACGAGCATATCCGCCCGAAACTCGGGGTTTTCAGCGTGCTTCTGAGCGTTCGTGGCCAAAAGCGACAACTGGCTGGCCAAATTCTTGATGTCGTGCATCACAAACGCCATGCGGCGGTTGAATTCATCAAATCGGCTGGCGTCCATCAGAGCTTGTTGCCCGGCTTGCTCAGCCAAGTAGCTGGCGAGTTGTTGGCCGACGACCCGCAAAAGATCAAAATCCTCCCAATCGAGCCGCCGCGTAATCCGCGGTCGCGCAAGTACGATGCATCCCACAAGTCGGTCATAATGAATTAGCGGGACGAGCGCCCACGCATCGTCCGCTTCCAACAGCCAACTGGGAACCTCAATCAACTCTCCTTGATGTTCGATGCCGTTCTGCGCTTCATCCAGATCCAGGATGTAGTTGTGTCTTTCTAAAAGACCGCACAGCGCATAGTCGCCCGCGAGCGCGGGGACGTCGATCATCGGCCAATTCCATCGCTGAGTCAGTTCCAACTGCGCTTCTTCGTTCGGGATCAACAGAAGGCCAGCTGGACTGTCCGTGATATCCGCGATCGCTTGAATGGCGCGCTCATAAAAGTTTGCGCTAGCGCTTGATCCGCGCCCCACGGTTTGGGTGAAACGCAACCATTCTTCGCGATAGTCGTAGCGGTGCTGGAAAAGATGTTTTGCAAGCGTAACGCGGGCGAGCTTGCGTACACGCTGCGAGGGTATCCAAAACACAGCAAGAACCACAGCGAGTGCCAGGAAGACGATTTGACTGGCCGGAGCAACGTTGCCCCCGATTAGGGATAGGGAGCGCGTGACCAACAGCATGAGCAAGATGTAGGTGCCGATGAACAGGAGCGAGAGGGTCTGAAACGTAACCGCACGACTGGGCCGAAACTGCAAGCCAGCGCTTTGAGCGTTGCCGCCAACCGCAAGGAAAACGGCCATAACCCCACAAAAGGCCCCCCGCAGGCCAAACAGAAGCTGCGGGCTTTCGCCCGAAAAATAGCTGATCGTGAACAGGTTTAAGTCGTACGCGAACACACCTGCAGCGCCGATGGTCCCCCAGCGTAGGATTAACCGAGAGGACGCAGCGGCGCCTGCGTAGACATTATGCAGAAGCATAAGAGCGCCCACGGCCACGAGCAGATTAAGCACCTGAGAAACCTCAAGAGTGAGAGCACCTAATTCTGGAATCAGAGCGACGCGCGCCGCAATAACGAGCAATAGCGGCTGAAGAGCTTCGACCAGCGTTAGTGAAATGAGGACCGGTCGGATCGGGCGAAGACTCTCATCGCGTCCATCCGTCGCGAACATTTTTAGGACGAGGAAGATATAGGCAAAATTGCGCAGGCTACCGGCGAACAACGCGCCGGAATGGTGTGGGCTTTGAAGCAAAACCAAAGCGCACCAGATTGCCGTAACGCCGCAAGCGATCAACGCCGCAAGTCGATCTGGCCGATCCCGATCTCCGAAACGCGCGATCCAAAGCCCAGACCCCAGTGCCAACACAGCTCCGACAAAATAAGAGAGGTTCTCAAGCGTGAGGCTCGATCCAACATCGGTGAGGCCGGTCGCGAACATGTTCAGACTCCGCGCTCAACCGGTGTGTAGACGGCGCCCAGCGCCAGCCGCCACACGCAGCGCGCTCGATACGAAAGAGATGCCGTCAGAACTGTCATGGCGTGGCCAACAACTCGCAAAAGGGTGCTCTTCATCTCGTTTTACCTTCGAGAGCTTAAGTGTCGGTAAACTTTACACGGTCTACTTAAAGTCCGAGTTTTCGGGGTTTGCGTAGTTAACACATCGGTAACGCAGCGCGTCATTCGCGCCCTGATTCTGCGCACTGCGACAACGCGCA
>JBCCKJ010000029.1:0-13681 GCA_039027455.1 Pseudomonadota bacterium
CATCCACGCAGTCAAACAATCCGTCCCAAGCGATGTTCGATTTGATGGGTTAAAGGTGGTGGTCGATTGCGCGCATGGCGCAGCCTATCAGGTGGCCCCCGCCGCGATCTGGGAACTGGGCGCGGACACGGTTTCGCTGGGTGTTGCTCCCGATGGGACCAACATCAACGATGGCGTCGGATCGACCTCAATAGAGGGTTTGCAATCTCGTGTGATTGACGAAGGCGCCGATATCGGGATCGCGCTCGATGGCGATGCGGACCGGCTGATTATCGTAGATGAAAAGGGACGCAAGGTCGATGGCGACCAGATTATGGCCCTGATTGCCAATCGAATGAACGAGGCGGGCGCATTAACCGGTGGCGGCGTGGTCGCGACAGTCATGTCCAACCTTGGGCTCGAACGTTATCTGGACCACCTTGGCCTCACTCTCGAGCGGACCAAAGTGGGAGATCGATACGTCTTGGAGCGCATGAAGCAAGGCGGCTTCAACGTCGGCGGGGAGCAATCCGGCCATATGATATTGCTTGATCACGCGACCACCGGCGATGGGACCGTTGCGGCGCTTCAGGTGCTTTCGAGCCTTGTTCTGTCGGGCAAACCCGCCAGCGAGATTTTGCATCTCTTCGATCCGGTTCCACAGATCCTCAAAAATGTCCGGTTTTCAGGCGGCGCTCCACTCGAGGCGGAAAGCGTCAAATCCGCGATTGCCTCAGCCCAGAGGCAGTTGGAAGGCAACGGTCGGCTCGTAATCCGCCCGTCGGGAACCGAGCCTGTCATTCGCGTTATGGCGGAAAGCGATGATCCCAATCAGGTTGAGCGCGTGGTCGACAGCGTGTGTGACGCCGTAAGCGCCGCGGCCTAATCCATCTCGATGACACGTCCCGCTCGAAAACCACCGCGCATTCTTGCCATCGCGGGTTCGGACTCGTCGGGCGGAGCGGGCGTGCAGGCCGATATCAAAACAATCACCATGCTCGGCGGGTACGCTATGACGGCCATCACCACGGTGACGGCGCAAAACAGTGTTGGCGTGCAAGCCATCGCGCCGATGTCCGGCGATGTCGTCTCAAAGCAGATACAGTCCTGCGTTCAGGACATCGGGGTGGACGCGCTGAAAATCGGAATGTTGCACGATCAAGAGATCATTTCCGCCACAGCGGCGGAGCTGAACGCTTTGTCCGAAAAAACTCCGGTTATCCTGGACCCTGTGATGATATCCACCAGCGGCGCCGCGCTCATCGCGCCTGACGCCATAACAGCGTTACGGGAACAGCTGTTTCCTTTGGCCACCTTGCTCACACCAAATCTGCCGGAACTTGGCCATCTGGTCAGTCGAACCCTATCGACCAGCGACGATATGGTCGCCGCCGCGCAAGAATTGAGCGATGCCTCAGGTGCGGCGGTTTTGGCGAAGGGCGGCCACACGGCGGATGAGCGCATTATCGACATTCTCGTCCAACCCGGGCGCCAACCGGGTTTCTTTGAGCACGCTCGAATTGACACATCGCACACGCACGGGACCGGCTGCACGCTGTCCAGCGCGATCGCTACCTTGGTTGGCCATGGACAAAGCCTCGAAAACGCGGTGCGCTTGGGGCGCAACTTTGTTCTTCGGGCTATAGAGGCGGCGCCTGGATTTGGCGAAGGCAACGGGCCCCTCGGCCACCACGCGGTGCGCAGCGTGGCCGATTAGGTCCCGGAAACTAGCGCTCTAACTCATAAAACTGAGCGATATGCGCCCAGGCGTCTTCAGCGGTTTCGCACCATTGGAACAGGTCGAGGTCTTTCTTTGAAATCGTGCCTTCCTCGGCAAAGGCCTCAAAATCGATGATCCGCTCCCAAAAGTCCCGCCCAAATAGCAGGATGGGTAGGGGTTTCATCTTTCCGGTCTGCACGAGCGTCAAAAGCTCGAAAAATTCGTCAAATGTGCCAAACCCGCCGGGGAACACCGCCACGGCCCGCGCTCTTAGCAAGAAGTGCATCTTGCGAAGAGCGAAGTAGTGGAAGTTGAGCGACAGGTAGGGCGTCACATAGGAGTTTGGCGCCTGCTCGTGCGGCAAAATGATATTGAGACCAATGCTCTCTGACCCGGCGTCGCTCGCGCCGCGATTGCCCGCCTCCATGATTGATGGGCCACCCCCGGTTACAACCACAAACTGGCGCTTCCCGTCCTCGATGATCGCCTTTTCGGAGACCATCCGCGAAAGCTTGTACGCCTCGTCGTAATACTTCGCCTTTTCAGCGAGACGCGCGGCGACCTTTTGCTCAAACTCGCTGCCGTCCTTTGCGGCTTCGATTTTCGCTTCAGCCTCCCCAGGCGAGGGGATCCGAGCCGAACCATACATAACCAGCGTCGATCCAACCCTTGCTTCGTCCAGAAGCATTTCAGGCTTGAGCAGCTCGAGTTGAAAACGCACCGGACGCAGTTCGTCGCGCAAAAGGAAATCGGTGTCGCGAAAGGCCAGTTTGTAAGCTGGGTGTTCGGTTTGCGGAGTGCGGTCGGGCGCTTCTTCAGCAAACCGGCTTTCTTCACCGGCGCGGTAGAATTTACGCCCGCCAAGATCGTGATCTGATTGCTTGTCTTTCATGCTCGACGCTCTAGGCCTGCGTACACCGCCCAGCAACCCGTTATGGCCCAAGCGCAAAGCGGGTTTTGAAGTGGATGCCCCGTGAGGATTCGAACCTCAATTGACGGAGTCAGAGTCCGTAGTCTTACCATTAGACGACGGGGCAGCGTTGTGGATCGGACGCAAAAGTGGCGGGACCGATCCGAAACGAGCCGGGCATCTAGGTTTGGAAGACCACAAGGTCAAGGGCATCGCTTCCGATCCAGAACGTGCAGAGAGCGGGCCTAGCCTTTCAGCGCATCGGTTAGCGCGTTTGGGAGCTGGCTTGCCCTCAAGACACCGATGCGGTAATTTCCAAATCAAGTGCTCACAAAGGCTTATCGTGAGTGAGATGAAAGAACCGAATTATGGCGGATACGCTTCCGCCGGACGCAAACAAACGCGCTGGAAGAAAAAGGGGCCACAAGTCCGGCAAAGTAGCCGATTTTCGCTACAAACGCCCCCGCCAGCAAGACAGCCCCAATCGCAAGGATCGGCAAGATCGATCGTCCAAGACGGGCTCACGCAAACAGCACGAGGCGGCTCGAAGTAAGGCGGCCATAGGGCATGGAGCGTGCGGGACCAAAGCGCGCAAGGGCAACTCCTTGTCAAACGGCCGATCTGGTGAAGCGTACGCCGCGTTAGACCTTGGCACGAACAATTGCCGTCTTTTGATCGCGCGGCCATCGGGTCGCGACTTCACAGTCATCGATGCCTTTAGCCGGGTCGTGAAACTCGGTGAAGATCTGGCGACAACCGGACGCCTATCGGACGAGGCCATGGATCGGACCTTAAGCGCGCTCTCTGTCTGCGCCGACAAGCTACGCCGACGCAATGTCAGGCTGGCGCGATCGGTTGCGACGGAGGCTTGCCGACGCGCCAAAAATGGCCCTGCCTTCATCGAACGGGTTAAGCGGGAAACCGGAATTGCGCTGGATATCATCACCGCCGAAGAGGAAGCCCGGCTGGCCGTCTTGGGATGCCATATTCTTCTTGAGGAAGGCGATGGCCCCGCTGTAATCTTTGATATTGGCGGCGGCTCAACCGAACTGGTGCTGGTGGAACCTCCCAGGCCAGGCGAGGGTCGCATCCCTCGAATACTCGACTGGCAAAGCGTCCCATGGGGCGTTGTCTCTTTGACCGATACGGTTTCCCGATCCGAAAACAGCCGCGAAGCGCGCTTGGCTGGATACAACGAAATGCGCCGGCTCGTTTCGGAGAGCTTCGCTCCGTTTAGTGAGAGGATTCAGAGCTCGGCCAGCGGGGCCGATATTCGCCTGCTCGGCACCAGCGGCACGGTAACGACGCTTGCTAGCTTGCATCTGGAGCTGCCGCACTATGATCGCAAAGCGGTCGATGGGCTGATCGTTCAAAGCGAAGCCATGCGAGCGATAAGCCGCGACCTTTCCGGCATGTCACCACAGCAAAGAGGTGAACTGCCATGCATTGGAGAAGACCGCGCCAGTCTTGTGGTGGCGGGTTGCGCTATCCTTGAGTCCATTTTGGATCTATGGCCCGCCCAGCGCTTGGGCGTTGCCGATCGCGGCATACGCGAAGGCATTTTGCGCAGCCTGATGGCCGCCGAACGCCAAAGCGAGCGGGCGCTGAAGAATCTGCTCGAATCCCGCGCGGATCAAGGTCGCTAAAGAGTCCATGCTATGAGCCGTTCTGGGCGCAATCCTGATCGACGGGTCAAAACGGCCAAGAAGCGGACCGAGAGCTCCACAAGGTGGCTGCAACGTCAGCTGAACGATCCCTACGTCAAGAAAGCCAAATCCGATGGTTATCGAAGCCGTGCGGCCTACAAAATCCTTGAACTCGATGAGCGCTTCGGCCTGATCCGAGGGGCAAGCCGCGTCGTCGATCTCGGTATCGCACCTGGGGGATGGAGCCAGGTCGTGCGCGAAAAAGCCCCAAAAGCGAAAGTCGTCGGGATCGACCTCCTACCCACAGAACCGATCGAAGGCGTCACCATTTTCGAGATGGACTTTATGGACGATGCAGCGCCGGCAGCGCTTGAAGAAGCGCTTGACGGCGCGCCTGATCTTGTCTTGTCGGACATGGCGGCCAACACGGTGGGTCATAAGCAAACCGATCACCTGCGCACCATGGCGCTGGTCGAAGCGGGAGCTTGGTTCGCGGTGGAAACGCTCGAAAAAGGCGGAGCGTTTGTGGCTAAAGTCCTAGCTGGGGGCACCGACACCGAACTGCTGGCCCTGCTCAAAAAGCACTTTACCAGCGTGAAGCACGCCAAACCCCCGGCCAGCCGCAAAGGCTCCTCGGAGTGGTACGTCGTGGCTCAGAATTTCAAGGGGCGCGACTAAACCGCGCTTTGGCGAAAGTCAGGCTTCGGCTTCAGCTGTCTGCTCAGAGGTCGATTCGGCATCGTTCTGATTTTCTTCGGCCATTTCCACCGCGTCGGCTTGCGCTTCGTCTTCAAGCGTCTCGGTTTCAGCTGGTGTGAAAGCGGGCAACGCAAGGTTGGAGCCTTGTGAGTTCATGTAAAGGGCTACAGCCGCGCGATCTTCAATCTTCGAAAGGCCCGCAAAGCTCATTTTCGTGCCCTGGACATAGGAACTCGGCTTTTTCAGCCATTCGTTCATTTCATCCCAGCCCCACTGGCCGCCCAGCGAACTCATACCCGACGAATACGCGTAGCCGCCCGTTGCGCCGACCGACTTGCCCATGATTCCATGAAGGTTGGGGCCAACACCATTCGCGCCGCCAGCTTCAATCGTATGACAGGCTGAACACTTGGCGTAGACCTTTGCGCCTTGGTCTGCTGTGACGAGAGTAAGCGCTTCGGCCATGGTCATTTCAGCGGGCTTTCCGCCGCCCACTTCCTCAGCGCCTTCGATCACATAACCCAACTGCTCGGGCCGTTCAGGATCGCTGCCGTGGAAGTACTTTCCAGCCAGGATCGAAAGGCCAAGGCCTAGTCCAGCCGCAAACAGGACCCAGCCTGCTGCCGTGTTGAAAAGATCGCCCCCGGCCTCCTGGCCCTCGGTGCCCGCGTCCATGTCTGATTGAGTAGTCATCCCGAAAGGCCCCTTAGTCGGGGCTCTGCACGCGCGCAAGGGTGATCGCATCATCAATTGGTGCATTGTGTGCAAGATCGTTTCGGTTCCGAATTGGTCTCTTGCTCGGTTGTGTTTGCAGCATTAGCAGCGCGAGATGCGCAGTTTTCCAGAACCCGCTTTGCCTATCGTCGACAAGATGCGCGCTGATGCGGCGTCGAAGCCCGAAAGCGCGATTGCCTTTCAGGGATCGCCGGGAGCAAATTCACACCGGGCTGCGACCGAATCGCGCCCCGAGTGGCAACCGCTGCCGTGCTTCAGCTTCGAGGACGCGCTGGAAGCGGTCAAAGACGGTCGAGCCGGGCAGGCCATCATCCCGATTGAGAACTCACAGCATGGCAGAGTGGCCGACATTCACTTCCTTCTGCCTGAGAGCGGGCTTTCCATCGTCGGCGAGCATTTTATGCCGATTCACCACGCGCTCATGGCGCCGAGGACTGAGGTGGGGCAAATCCGGGACCCTAACGCTCTCGTTGAAGCCGCCTACAGCCACCCCCAGGCGCTGGGCCAGTCTCGCCACTATCTAAGAAAGCGAGGAATCACTCCGCTGAGCTACGCCGACACGGCGGGAGCGGCCGCTTTTGTTGCCGAGCGCGGTGACCCTACCTTGGGCGCTATCGCGCCCGCCATCGCCGCTGAACTCTACGATCTGGAGATCCTCCAGAACCATGTCGAAGATAGCCAGGATAACATGACGCGCTTTGTCATTCTGGCGGACAAACCGGCCTTCCTGACACACGATAAGGACAAGCCAGCGATCACGACATTCGTGTTTGAAGTGAAGAACATCCCGGCCGCTTTGTACAAGGCCATGGGCGGTTTTGCGACAAACGGGGTGAACATGACAAAGCTGGAAAGCTACCAGCAAGGAACTAGCTTTTCAGCCACCCGATTTTACGCAGACATCATCGGAGCGCCGGGCGACCCGGCCGTCGACCGAGCGCTTGAAGAGTGCGCTTTTCATTCCAAAGAGCTGCGACTGCTTGGAACCTACGAACAAGCGCGTCCCAGAGGGTAAGCGCTGCGCGACAGGCACGGCATCGCGCGCGCGAGCGAACTCGCACCCAAATCGGCGGTTGCGCCATGGTGGATCGCATGCCACCACTTGGCTGGCATGACGACCGCCGCGGCTTCCAACACCGATGTTGTATTTTCGGAGGGTTCATCCGACGCGCAGGGGCCGAATGTCTACGCTCTTCCCGAAGAATATGAGAGCATTAGAGCGGACGAGAAAACCCAGTTCGCGCCGCTCGACCTAAAGGTCCCCGAACCACGCGAACCCTCATGGTTTGAAGAATGGCTGCAAACCATTTTAGTATGGCTGGCCGAGCTTTTTGCGCCACTTGGGAGCGCGTTGTCCTCAAGCTGGGGGGTGGTGCAATGGGCCTTGGTCGCGACCTTGGCCACCTTTGTGATCTATCTCGTTTTCCGTCTGATTGGGCCCGCAATGCAGCGGATCCGATCAGCCACTGAGACCGGGACCGAAGAGCCCGAGTGGCAGCCCGACGAGCAAGAGAGCCTTGCGCTTCTGGAGGATGCCGACCGGCTTGCTTCGCAAGGGCGTTATGATGAAGCCGCGCGCCTTCTGCTCCAGCGTAGCGTCGGGCAAATTGCAGCCGCGCGCCCGGATTGGGTCGAACCATCAAGCACCGCGCGAGAATTGGCCGCTCTTCCTCGCCTCTCCGACGCCGCAAGGAGCGCGTTCGCCGTCGTCAGCGAAGCCGTCGAAAAGAGCCTGTTCGCCTTGCACCGGCTTTCGCGCGAAGATTGGGAGCATGCGCGGGCTGCCTATGCAGATTTTGCGTTGGCGCGCATCGACAGCGGGAAGAAAAACGCCGCCTCGCCAAACGGTCTGCGGGCATGACAGAGACCCACTCCGCTCCTTTCAGCCGGACAGGTGTTTTGGCGCTGATCCTTGTTGGTTTCGGAGTGTTTTTCGCGCTGCTTTACCTGATCGGGGTCGGAGACATTGGTCAAAGCGAAGACCGCGGTGGCGGCGCGCACGCTGCGGCAAAGGGCATCAACGGCTATTCGGCCTTATCCGAGCTGGTTGAGGCTGACGGGTTTCGCGTGTCGCGTTCTCGCGAGCAAGGCGGATTGAGCACTGGGGACCTGTTGGTGCTCACCCCCCCGCCGGCGATGGATCCGGAAGAGCTGGCGAAGATTATCACGGATCGCGAATATCTTGGCCCTACCCTCGTCATCCTGCCGAAATGGAGCGCTATTCCGCCCAACTTCCTTATCCCGATCGAGGATCCAGAAGAGGTTGAAGATGGGTGGGTGTTCCTGGCGGGCGTGTCAGCGCCTCGTTGGGCGGATGAGGAAAGCGGGCCGCTCGCTCTCAGCGTATCACCCGCGCGCGACTCAGAAGGGTCGGTTCAGGTTTCCGACGATCCTCCAGCCGATACCTTTGCGACGCTCGGCCCGATCGCAGGAATATCAGGCGAATTGCCGACCGGCGTTGGCTTTGTGGCCGATCCCGAAGCGGCCCACACCCCCATTGTGGTCAACCAAGAGAAACAGACACTCGCGCTAATCGCAGACCAATTCGACGGCGGATTTGAGGACGATGAAAGCGGAGCCGCGCCATGGGTGGTGTTCGTCATCGAACCGGATCTGATGAACAATTGGGGACTTGCCGATAAGACGCGCGCGCAAGCGGCGCTTTCTATCGTGCGTATGATGGGTGACGATTACTCTGACAGCGTGGTGTTTGACCTTACGCTAAACGGCTTTGGCGGCCCGATGAACCTACTCACGCTTGCCTTTCAGCCGCCCTTTCTCGCGGCGACGATCTGCCTGCTTTTGGCGTTCCTCATCGTCGGATGGCGCGCCTTCGTGAGATTTGGAGCGGCGACCATTCCGGAACGCGAAACCGCCTTTGGCAAGGCGCGTCTCGTTTCGAATGGCGCCGACTTGATCATCCGCGCGGGGCGCCTGAAGTTGTTGGCGGAACCCTATATCGCTCTAAGCGCGCTGCGCCTTGCCCGCACGCTCGGTTTGCGAAAGCCCGACCATGGAGAGCTTGATACCGCGTTGGCTGTGCGCCAGCCCAAGCATGGCTCCTTTACAAAACGCGCTCAGGACATGCGCGAAGCAGACAAACCGACCGAGATTCTGCGCGCCGCCCGCGCGCTAAGTGACCAAACACAGCGTCTTTGACGCGAACAGAACAGAAAGCAGCGCACATATGAGTATGAGCCTCGAAGACCTTCGCGCCCTCGCCGACAGCATCCGCGCCGAAACGGCCAAAGCGATTGTTGGGCAAGACGCGATGATTGACCAACTGCTTATCGCCTTGATCGCGCAAGGCCATGTACTTCTGGAGGGGCCTCCGGGGACGGCGAAGACGTTTCTTGCGCAAAGCTTCTCCACCGCGCTTGGCCTTGATTTCGGGCGTATTCAGTTCACCCCAGACCTTCTTCCCGGCGACATTCTGGGGTCCAACCTTTTCAATTTTCAGACCAGCGCCTTTACGCTTACGCGCGGCCCCATCTTTTGCGAGTTGCTGCTGGCCGACGAGATAAATCGGACACCGCCCAAAACGCAGGCTGCGCTGCTCGAAGCGATGCAAGAACGCCGGGTAACACTGGATGGCGAAACCCACGCCCTGCCCGATCAGTTTATGGTGATCGCGACGCAAAATCCAATCGAAAACCAAGGCGTCTATCCGCTTCCCGAAGCGCAGTTGGATCGTTTCCTGTTCAAGCTTCTCGTTCCTTACCCCGGCGAAGACGAAGAGACGCAGATCGTTGCGAACTATGGCAAACGGCAGGGTCCCCAGCGTCCCGCGGAGCTGGGCGTAACCGCCGTCGCCGATCCGGCCAAGTTGGCGGCCGCGACCCAGGCCCTTGATCATGTGACCGTGGCCGATGAGATCACGGCCTATGTGGTGCGATTGGTGCGCGCGACACGCGAGCATGCGGAGCTTTCCGTCGGAGCCTCGCCACGCGCAGCGGTGCTCTTGGCGAACGCGTCGCGCGCGAGAGCCGCTCTCGAAGGTCGCGCCTACGCGGTCCCCGATGATGTAAAAGCGCTGGCGGTGCCCGTGCTGCGTCACCGGCTGACCCTCTCTCCAGCCGCTGAAATTGAGGGGCGCGACATTGAGGCCCTGGTCGCAGAGCTGGTCGATAGCACTGAGGCGCCGCGCTAACCGGGTCGCTTTTCCATGCTGCAACGCCTGACTTCTCTTTTGGCCAAGGTTCCGCTCCCCCCGATTGTGCCCACCCAGCGTGCGGCGTGGGTGATAGCTGCCTTTGCGCCTCTAGCCGTGGTCATCGCCGCCTTGGCCCCCGGCCTTTGGGTTGTTGCACCTGTGGCCGCCGTGGCTCTTATCGCGCTGGTGCTGATCGACGCGCTGATGGCGGGCGGAGTGGCTGACTGGAATGTCACCTACCCCGCCGACACCGAAGTCGGACAGAAGACCCCGATTACTATTGACGCACTTTTCCGATCGCGGAACACGCGTCAGGTCGAGGGCTCGCTTTCGGTCGATCCTCGATTGAAGGTTGGAGGCCGCGCAACGCTGGCCCTGTCGTTTGACCAAGGAGCCGAACGCCATCTGGGCCGGGTTGAACTCGAACCCAATCGCCGCGGAATGGGCTCCATTTCCAAAGCGTGGCTTCGCTGGACTGGGCCCCTCGGGCTTGGCGCGCGCCAAGTCTCTCGCGACCTCACCGATGCGGTGCGCATCTGGCCCGATCTTTCGCCCGTGCACTCCAAGGAACTTCAGACTTTCCTGCGCGACGCCCAGACCGGTTTGATGGCCCGCCGTATCCGCGGCGAAGGCACTCAGTTCGAGGCTCTGTCCGAGTACGAACCGGGGATGGATCGCCGGCGAATTGATTGGCGGGCAAGCGCCCGCCACAACCACCTCTACGCACGGGAAAACGAGAGCGAGCGCAACAATCAGATCATTTTCGCTTTCGATTGCGGCCAAACGATGTGCGAGCCGGTCGATGGGCTCCCGCGGATTGACCGGGCTGTCTCTGCCGCTTTGGCTTGCGCCTATGTGGCGCTGAAAGGGGGCGACAAGGTTTCGTTGTTCGGCTTCGCGCAGCGCCCACAGGTGATGACGCCTTTCGTTAGCGAAAGCCGAGCCTTCCATCGCCTTCAGGCGGCCGCGGCTGAGTTGGACTACAGCCCTGCCGAGCCCAATTTCACGCTCGCCCTCGCGACTCTGACCGCGAAGCTGCGGCGCCGATCGCTTATCGTCTTGTTTTCGGATTTCACGGATCCAACGGCGGCGGAATTGATGATTGAGAGCATCGCAAGATTGGTCAAAAAACACCTCGTGCTGTTTGTAACGATTGCCGATTCCGAACTTGAAGAATTCATGTCGGCGGAGCCAAGCGACATTGCCACTTTGGCGCGCAGCGTCACGGCCCAGTCGCTTAGCCACCAACGCAGCGTCGTGCTCCAGCGTCTTAGGCATTTGGGCGTGGACATTGTCGAGGCGCCCTGGGACCAGATAGGATACGATCTGGTTGATCGGTATTTCCTCATCAAAGGATCGGAAGCGATCGGATGAAAGCGCCCAAGATCATTGGCTCGCTTGGCGAGCTCTTCGGGCGGTCTTCGCTTGAAGCGCCGTCCGATATTGAAAGCGCGGCTCTTCGCTCAGACCGGTTTCGGTTGGAGCGCGAAGGCGATTGGCGCCGGTTGGACGCCATTGTCTCACGCATGGAAAGCGGGGGACTGCGCCGAATTGACGACGCCGACCTTTTAGCCCTGCCGACCTTGTATAGGACCGCCGCGTCGAGCCTTTCGGTCGCGCGCGAAACCTCGCTGGACCTTGCGACGCTGCGCTACCTTGAAAGCCTTGTCCAACGCGCCTGGTTTCAGGTTTATGGCCCGCGCAAAGGGCTGTTTGGATGGCTGCGAGAATTCCTGTTCGGAGGATGGAGTCGTGCGGTTCAGGCGATCTGGCTCGATATCTGCATCGCGCTGTTTGTGATGGTATCGGGCGCGCTTGTCGGGTGGCTGCTCGTCGATCAGGATCAGGAATGGTATTTTCGCCTCGTTTCGGAAAGTATGGCGCAAGGGCGCGTTCCGGGCGCTAGTCGTGAAACCTTGGAAGCTTCCATCGCCGTACAGCAGGACGCGGGCGGCCTCGCGACATTTGCCGCTTCGCTCTTCAGCAACAACGCCGGGGTTTGCATCCTCGCGTTCGCTTTGGGCTTTGCGTTTGGCATCCCATCGCTTTTGCTGCTGGTCCAGAATCTGGCGATGCTCGGCGCCATGGTCTGGGTCTTTGCCGATGCAGGGCTGGGGTATGAATTCGGCGGTTGGCTTAGCGTTCATGGGACGACCGAATTGTTCGGCATCTTGTTGGCCGGTGCCGCGGGGCTTCATATCGGACGATCTATGGCCTTCCCGGGCACGGACGGTGTCTTGGATGCCGCGTCCAAAGCGGGGCGCCAGTCAGCGGTCGTCATGCTCGGGGTGGTCATAATGATGATCGTGGCCGCCTTGCTTGAAGCCTTCCCGCGCCAATTGGTCGAAGGAGCCACGAACCGATATCTGATCGGGCTGTTCTTCCTGGTGTTCTGGGTCAGCTACTTTTTTCTCCTGCGCACCTCTCCACCCGCCGATGAATTCGGAGGTGAAAAGGCCGTATGAACGCGGGTGCATCGATCAAAAGCGCGGCCCATCTGAACAGCGGTGATCAGAAACGCGTAAGGCAGATTGTGACGCCGGAAGGGATCGCCATTCCGGTGACAATAGCGTCGCGTAGCGCTCGTTTCGGCGCTTTGGTCCTCGACCTTATCCTCGTTATCGTTGCGCTTATCGCGTTCAGCATGCTGCTTGATTTCATTTCCGGCGGCGTAGCTGGCAGCGTTGGGGAGGAAACGATTGGCAACGTCGTCGCCGCGAGCGAATTCTTGTCGATCGTCGGGATCATTTTCGCCTTCTTCGGATGGTATGGCTACTTCCTGATCCAGGAATTGGGGCCGCGGGGGGCGACGTTTGGCAAGCGCGCGGTTGGCATTCGTGTCGCGGCCCGAAAGGGGGGAAGGCTGACGCCCGAGGCGATTATAGCGCGTAACCTGCTGCGCGACGTCGAAGTCTTCTATCCCCTTGTCTACCTGATCGTGGTCCTCGTTTTGAGCCTCATTGGAGAGCTGAGCGGTGCTTTGATCTGGGCGGCGGTCGCGTGGTTCCTGCTGTTCGCCTTCTTCCCGTTCTTCAACAAAGATGCGTTGAGGGCGGGAGACATCATCGCGGGAACCTGGGTTATCGAGACGCCCAAGACCAAACTGGCCGACGCGATCTCCACTCAAGGGGCCGCCGCGCAAGGGTCGAGCGACGTGACCGGCGCGCGCTATGATTTCGGCGAAAGAGAGCTTTCCGTATACGGCGAACACGAATTGCAGACGCTGGAACGAATGCTGAGAGAGGGTAACGACGAGGCTCTTCTGGCGGTTCACGCGACCATATGCCGCAAGATTGGGTGGGATCCCGGGGAAGGCGATGAACGCGCTTTTCTGGAGGCGTTCTACGCGCAGCTCAGATCGCGGCTTGAGAACGATCTGCGGTTTGGCAAGCGCAAGGCGGACAAGCACTCGTGATCGCTTACACAATCGCGAAAGACACGCTCGAAAGCGATGATGTGTTGGAGTTGCTTCAGCTGCATCTCGACGAAATGTTCGCCGCATCACCGGCGGAGAAAGTGCACGCCATGCCCGCCGAGCGCTTGCGTGCAAGCGATGTAACCTTCTTCGCCGTGCGCCAAGGCGAGGAATTGGCGGCGGTCGGGGCTCTTAAAGCGCTTTCGGCAGAGTTGGGTGAGCTTAAGAGCATGCGCGCCTCTCCAAAGTTCCGAGGCAAAGGCGCCGGGCGGGCGCTGCTTGAGCGCCTTATCGAAGAGGCGCGTTCGCGCGGATGCACTTGGCTTGGCTTGGAAACCGGGCGTACCCATGAATTTGACGACGCCAGAGCCTTGTACGAACGCTATGGCTTTCGCGAGTGCCAGGCCTTTAATGGCTATGTCTC
>JBCCKJ010000030.1:0-13455 GCA_039027455.1 Pseudomonadota bacterium
GCCTCCAGGTTAGATGGCAACTTACGCCCCGCTCCATCGGCATCTTTGGTATCATCGCTCGGGAACAAGAGAGTTTCTGTGTCATCCATAGCCAGTCTCGTTCGACCTTCGTTGCGGGAACTTCAAGAGGCAATTGGTCGAATAAATTTTCTCGTCCGAGGCTTGCGCTGTGGATAGCGGGGAAGGGCTTGGGCACAGCTAAGATTCGAAACGCTTGAAGTCGCCCCCTCCGATCTGCGAAGGCGGTGTTTATGGCTGGCCTCCCGCCCGATTCATCCGCGACTAATCAGAGGATCGCGCATATCTCGCTCGACGAAGCGACGATCCTTTGGCGCAACGCGGATGTCGAACAGGAGCGCCGGGTGGCGATTTACGATTTGATCGAAGAGAACACTTTCACGCCTGTGAAGAGCGCGGAAAAGGGAGCCAAAGGCCCCTACCGTTTGTACCTGGGCGTCCGCGATGGACGCTTGGCGATGGATGTCAGCAACAAGGAAGGCGAATTGCTTGAAACGTTGCTCATCGGTCTGGCCCGCTTTCGCCGCCCTATCCGAGAGTATTTCGCGATCTGCGACAGCTATTATCAGGCTATCCGCAAAGCGACGCCCGCCGAGATCGAAACCATCGATATGGCGCGCCGCGGCATCCACAACAACGCAGCCGAATTGCTGTTGGAAAGGCTGGAGGGCAAAGTCGAAACTGATTTCGCCACCGCGCGTCGCCTGTTCACATTGATCTGCGTTCTGCACATCAAAGGGTGATCGGCGCCGCGCGTCTCTAACTATCCTGTCACAATGGCCAGCACATCTCGCAAAACGAAAAGCGGAAAGTCTAAGCGAAGCTATTTTCGCCGATCATTGCAATTGGTGGCGGTTATCGCGTTCGGCGCACTCATTTACGCCGGGTGGTTCTGGTTCGAAATGCGGTCATGGAAACCGGACACGGCGCTTTACCCTGAGCAAGGAGCAGTGATCGCAAGCGGAACGCCGGGCGTGCGCTTTGAAACGCTCAAGGCTGTTGGCGCTTCGTTTGTGTATCTGGAACTTGGAGCCGCTGGGGCGCCGCCTGATCCGGGATTTCGCCAACGCCTCGACGCGGCGCTGGAGGCTGGCCTCAAAGTCGGCATCGTCCAGGCGTTTGACCCCTGCCGAAAGGCCGATCCCCATTCCGCCAAGTTTGCGCGGATGGTGGCGCGCAATGAGGACTTACTGCCCCCCGCGCTGGCTTTGACGCGCCTCCCGAATGCGTGCCCTTCGCGCGTAAGCGATGCCGCCGCCGCCAGCGAAGTCTTCACCTTGGTCAATCAATTGGAATTGCACTCTGGCACGCCGGTTATCTTGAAGCTGGAGGAAGAGTTTGAGAGTCGCTTTCGCTTGGCCGCTTCGCTTGATCGTGATCTGTGGCTGGTTCGTGACCGCTCACGCCCACGCTATGCACAGCGCCCATGGCTGCTATGGAGCGCCAACAATCAATTGCAAACCGAAGCGCTCGCCGAGCCGGTGGAATGGGTGGTGGTCCAAAGATGACACTCGATGAAAAGCAGGAAGAAGAGCTTATCGCGGCCGCGCGCAAGGCCGGTGAGAACGCTTACGCGCCCTATTCCGACTATCAGGTGGGCGCGGCGCTGCTGTTTGACGATGGCGCGGTGATCACCGGCAGCAACGTCGAAAACGCAAGCTATGGCTTGGCGCTTTGCGCGGAGACTGTGGCCGTTTCACGCGCTTTTGGCGAAGGACGACGCGGCGGCCTGATTGCGGTGGCGGTCACGGGACCGCTCGACAAAGGCGATGGCGCGCCGATCACGCCATGTGGGCGCTGTCGGCAGGTTTTGAACGAGATAGCGCAGCTCGGAGACACCGATCCGATTGTGCTGTGCGTTGGCAAAACCGAAGTGAGGCGCGTGACGCTGTCAGAACTGTTGCCGCACGCGTTTGGCCCGGCGCACTTGGTTTAGCTGCCCAATATCCCACCGAGAGATTTGGTCACGCCGTCGAGTGGGTTTTTGCGGAAGTCCGCCTCCTCCTTGCCCACATAGGTAAAGATCCCATCCAGCCCTTGATCGGTCACCGATTTGTTGATGCTCTCTCGGTTGAGACCAGCCTGACTGATCAGACTGTTCTTCTTGCTGATGGAATCCACCGTGTCGTAGACACCCAGCTCGCCCAGCGCGTCATCGACCAAGGGTGAAAGCTTTTCATGCAGCGTATCGTTCGAGGATTGGCGAAGGTATTGTGTGCCTCCATCGCTCTTTTCAAGAATACCGGGGGCATCGTCAAAAGACAAGTTATCGATCGCGTCGCGAAAGATCGGTTTGGCTTCTCCAGCCGCCATGCCCGCCGCGTCGTTAATCTGCCGGGTGACGTCATCCATCAGCCCACTTTTGCGACCAAGGTCCATGACCGATCCCAGCAATCCGCCTGAGCTTCCTCCGCCTATCGGCAGTCCGATCCGAATGTCTTCGTCGTTGAAGAAGGCGCCGGGCTGGGCCAATTGGTCGAGCGCGCTATCGGTCGCTTTGCCAAGCAGGGAAGAAAGATTGAGTCCCCCCAGTCCCAGCTGCGCGCGAGCCTGGGCTGGCAAAACCAGAAGGCTGGCGGTGAGCCCGAGTCCTGCAATAAATGTGCGGCGTTGAATGATGTGCATAGCGTTTCTCCCTCGCCACACATGATATCACAGGTTCGAGCCAATTTTGCAGAAAACTTGGCTATCCGTCCGACGTTTCGATCCACTCCAAAAGCGCCGCCAAACAGTCGCGCCCGAGCCGCTTGCAACGTTCGGGAGACCATCCTTGTTCGGGCTCGGGGAAGTCGGCGAGATCTTTGAACGGCATCTCCAAAGTCATCGCGCAGGCCCCATAGCGTTCAGCCACCTGATTAGTGCTTATCGAAAGATTGGCTCGTCCGGGCGATGATTTGGGGTAGCCCAATTGGGTTTGGAAATCGGGAGTGCGGCGGTCGAGAATGCGTTGGTAGCGATAGAATTGATCGCCCAGCGCATCCGTCCAATTGGGAATGCCTTCAAAGCCGGCCAGGAAGTTGGCGGGGATGGCTTCGTCCCCGTGCACGTCCATCGCGAAATCGACGCCGGTTTCGTCCATGCGGTTGCGGATGGCGAGAACTTCGGGCGACTTTTCCGCGCTGGGCTTGGCCCATTCTCGATTGAGATTGGTACCGACCGCGTTGGTGCGCAAATGCCCGCGCGCCGATCCATCGGGATTGCAATTGGGCACAACGTGCAGACGGCATTGCTTGCGAAGCCCCCTGCCAACCGGATCAGTGGGGTCGGTCAGACACTCAAGCGCCCCTTCCATCCACCATTCGGCCTGCGTTTCGCCCGGATGCTGTCGTCCGTACAGCCAGACCTTGAGCGCGCCTTCGCCCATCTCGACCATATCGAGGGGGCGCCCATCGAGCGTGCGGGTTAGCGGGACAAGATCGACCCCCGCACTGGCTGCCGCCTCGGCGAGAAGATCGTGGTGTCGCTCCATCGAGTAGGGGGCGAAATAGGCGAAATAGCAAACGTTGCTCGCCGGAATATAGCGGATTGTAAGGGTGCCCTTGTCTTCGGACTTGTCGAACTGACTTGGCGTGCGGCCCCAATAGTCGCGATCCTCGGAGACGCAGACGTCATACCCTGGCCAACCTCCAGGATAGGCGCTGTCGTTCAAGCCCCTGATCTTGAGCACGATCTCTTCGCCGGCGGAGCCGGACACGCGGAAGTGAAACCACTGCGCGAATTCCGAATTGTGGTCCTTACGGATGGCGAGATGAGCGGTCGCACCGTCGATCTCAAGAACCTCAATATTGCCGCTGTCGAACGCGGCGTCGATACGCAGGCTCATTCCGCTTGCACCAAATCGTCGGCATCGAGGCTGATCGTTTCGCCATCACCGGCTGGAAAACCTTCAAACACGGCTGCGGCGAGCGTTCGCGCGTTCACCGCCATCGGAGCAAACGAGGAGTCGATTCCGGTCGTAAACTGGGCCCGCGCCTCCCAAAGGTTGCGCGCATTCGTGTCGGCCGAATTCTCGGAAATCGCGACACTGAGCTCCGAGATCACCCGCGGCTTGTTGTTTCCGCCTCCACCAAGGTTGATGCCAAGACCAACGCCCACACCCGAACCGAACGTGCCGGTGCTGCCGCCGACCCCAACATTAACGGGGTTGCCTGAACCCGCGACTGCGACGGGCGTCCGCGAGGTGTCGACACGGGCGATCTGGTCGGCGATATCCTCGTTGTCGATCACTGTATAACCCGCCAGCGAAAGCTCGTCGCTGACCGCGCCGCGAAAGGCCTCGATCGCGCCGCCGCTTTTGAGCTCGGGCGAAAATTGCAAGGCGATCGTTCCTTGCCCCAAAAGGGCAGGCTCAGCCGCGGCAAAGGTGGTGACTTCGACGGGCCCTGTGTATGCGCCGACGCACGCGGAAAGACCAAGGGCAGCGAGGCCAATCGCGGCCCCTTTCAGAAAGTGGGGTTGCGGCATAAGGTAATCCTCTCGATCGGCGTTGATAGGCCCATTTCATACTTGTGCAAAACCCTCTACGCCACGCTCCGGCTTTACATCTTCTTACCGCAAGAGTGCTAAAGACCAGCGCATGGCCCATACCCAAACGACCAACGTTCTCGTTACCGGCGGCGCCGGTTACATCGGGAGCCACGCCGTTCTCGCGCTTTTAGACGCGGGATGGTCGGTCGCGGTTATTGACGATCTCAGCACAGGGTTCCGCTTTGCGGTGCCGGATGGTGTGCCCTTCTATCAGGGCGACATAGCCGACCGCAGCCTGCTGGCGCGAATCTTCGAGGAACAATCCATCGGCGCAATCATGCATTTTGCGGGATCTATCGTGGTTCCCGAAAGCGTCAGCGATCCGATCAAGTATTACACAAACAATACGGTGAAGAGTTGCACGTTGATCGAAGCGGCGGTGGAAGCCGGAATTCAGCATTTCCTCTTTTCATCGACGGCCACGGTTTACGGCGAGCCGGAAGTGAAACCGCTGACCGAGGAAGACCCCCTAGAGCCCGTTAATCCTTATGGCATGACGAAGTTGATGACCGAAAGGATCCTCGCCGATGTCAGCGCCGCGTGTCCGATCAACCATTGCGTCTTACGCTATTTCAACGTGGCGGGGGCCGACCCTTCGGCGCGCAGCGGTCAATCGACCGCGGGCGCGACGCACCTGATCAAGGTCGCGGTGGAAGCGGCGCTTGGCAAGCGTGACCATGTGGCGGTCTTTGGAGACGATTATCCAACGCCGGATGGCACGGGCCTTCGCGATTACATCCATGTCAGCGATCTCGCAAACGCCCACCTGCTTGCCCTTGAAGCTCTGATTGAGCAGCCACAGCGATCGATGACCATGAATGTGGGGTATGGGCGGGGCTTCTCCGTGCTCGAAGTGCTCGATGCGGTTGATCGTGTGACCAACTCACCAATTGAGCGCAGGCAAATGCCCCGACGCGCGGGCGATGTGGCTTCCCTTGTTTCGGACAACAGCCGCATCAAGGCGGCGCTCCCTTGGGAACCGCAATACAATGATCTCGACATAATCGTCGCGCACGCCTTGGCGTGGGAGCGCAAGCTCTCGCAAATGCGAGAGCCAAACGTTGACGAAGCGGGCGCTTAAAGCTATCGGCCGCTCCAGAAATTCCGCGCGTCGGCCTGATTCCGGCGCGCTTTGCTTTTTGAGAGATTCGAAATGAAGATTCGCAACAGCCTTAAGTCGCTGAAAAATCGCCATCGCGACTGCCGCGTCATTCGCCGTCGCGGACGCACCTATGTGATCAACAAGACCAACCGTCGCTTCAAGGCCCGCCAAGGCTAATTGCGGCTTCGATTGCCCTTTCGGGTGGTCAATTGGATGATCTGCGGCCCGCCTCCGATAAGGAGCGCGGGCCGCAGGCGTTTGGGAGCCTAGAAAAGAGGAATCCATGACCAAAGCGGTGGTTTTCGATGTGGGGCGCGTTCTGTTTGAGTGGCAGTTGCGCGCGCTGTTCGAGAAACTGATCGATGATCCGGAGGAACTCGACTGGTTCCTAGCCAATGTCGTGACCGAGGAATGGCATTTCGAGCACGATCGCGGGCGAGCTTTGGCGGAAATGGTGCCCGAACGCATAGCGATGTTCCCCGATTACGAAGACCACATCCATGCCTACGCCGATAGGTTCAATGAAACGGTGCCAGGGCCGGTTGATGGCACGCATGAACTCGTGGGGCGCCTGCACGAAAACGGCGTGACGCTCTATTGCCTAACCAATTTCGGCGTCGAATTCTGGAAAGGGTTTCGCCCGGAGCATCCGATCTTTGATCTGTTTGACGACATTATCGTCTCGGGCGCGGAAAAGGTCACAAAGCCGGACGCGCGGATTTACAAGATTACCGAACAACGAACCGGACGCGCGCGCGACGATTTGTTTTTCACCGACGATAATCCAGCTAACGTAGCCGCAGCAAAGGCGCGCGGCTGGGATGCGCATCTGTTCACCAACGCCGCCGCTCTCGAATCGCAATTGGCGGCGTCCGGCTTTCTCTGAGCCAACAAAAATCCCCCGGTCGCAGCGTTGGGGACAGGCTGCGCCGGGGGTTTTGAGTGGTCGCCCACGTGGAGAGTTGCGGGCGACCTGGGATTGGTTTTCCTAATCGGTCGGCAAGATTACTTGCCGTTGCACTTCGCCAGGTCGTCGGCGTCGAGCGCTTCGCCCTTGGCGGTGAAGTTGGTGATTTCACCAAATTCGCGAGCAAGACCACGACAAATGCGCATCGGACGGCTGGTGCCCTTGGCGGCGACGCACATGTCGTCCTTGCACGCCCAAGCGACACCAGCGGCAACCGCGCGGTCATCCGAAGCGGGCGCGGCCAGCTTGGCGGTGTAGTAGGGCGCAGCGGCCTGGCTAGCGATCGGGGCGACGGTGGCACCCATGGCAAGCGCGGCGGTTGCGGCGAGAGAGAAACGGCTAGCGGCGTTGAGGGAGAGGGTCATCGCTTTAGTCCTTTTAGTCGGGGTCACATTAAAATTGTGCAACGCAACGTTTCAATTTAAAACCCGTTGCTGATTGCTACCTAGTTGATTCGATTTTGAGTTGCAACTGAAAACTGAAAATGTTTTGTATCGGATTGTGTTCCCGTCCCAAATCGCGTTAGATAGGTTTCTGGAAGAGGACTGAAATATGGGTGAAATCAGAGAGCCACTGCGTGAGTTAATCGATTGCGGCCTGCCGCAAGCGCTTGAAGTTATGGGCGAACGTTGGTCGTTTATGATCTTGCGCGCGAGCTTTAACGGCCTCAAACACTTCGAAGAGTTTCTCTCTGAGCTCGGAATCGCTCGTAATATTCTTTCTAATCGCTTGGCGAAACTTGTTGATCACGGCATCTTGAAACGCGAGCCTTGCGAAGACGATCGCCGTAAAATTGAGTACCGATTGACCGAAAAGGGCTTCGATCTCCTCCCAGCAATGGTGGCTTTGCGCCAATGGGGTCAGAAATACGGCAGCGAATTTGTCTCAGAAGATCCCGTTTTGGTGGACGAACGCGACCGGCTCCCGGTTGGCCCGGTTTCGATGCTATCGCACGACGGGCGTATCCTCAATCACACTGGCCTCAACCTGATCAAACGCAGCGACGTGGGCAAGCGCGTCGATGGAACTGTCGCCACACCTCACGATTCGATCGTATCGGGTGATGTGATCGAGATCGGTCAAGCGCAGAAGGCCGGCTAAGTCAGACAGGCCGGCGAGACCGTATTCGGCTTGCGTCTCTTCAGGAATCACCGGATAGCTCCCGCCATCCCCATTGACCGATAGGCGCAGCGCTGCGCTTTATGGCGTCATGCCCCCGGTCGAGTGGAACACTTCTGACACCATAGAGGTTGCGCGGAGCAATGGCGCGGTGATCGACGGCGCGCGCGACGTGATGCGTACCACGTTCGGCTTTTCCGATTTTCGTGGGACGCAGGAACGCGTGATCAACCGTGTTTTGAGTGGCCAGCACACTCTCGCACTGATGCCGACCGGCGCGGGCAAATCCTTGTGCTACCAGCTGCCCGCGCTTGTTCGATCGGGCACGGCAATCGTGGTCTCTCCTCTTATTGCGTTAATGCACGATCAAATACGCGCAGCGCGCGCGGTGGGCATCCGAGCGGCCTCTTTGACAAGCGCGGATGATAACAACGCCGCGACCGCTGATGCGCTGCGCGATGGCGAGTTGGACCTGCTGTACGTCGCGCCCGAGCGCGCGAACACTCCGGGCTTTCGCGCGCTGCTCGATCAAGTCGAGATCGCGCTCTTTGCCATCGACGAAGCGCATTGCGTGTCGGAATGGGGCCATGACTTCCGGCCTGACTACCGCGCCCTGCGCCCGATGCTTGACGCGTTTCCTGATGTGCCGCGTCTGGCGCTGACCGCCACCGCGGACAAGGCGACGCGCGCGGATATCCTTGTTCAGCTTGGCGTGCCGGACAAAGGCTTGATCGTCGCGGGCTTTGATCGCCCGAACATCCGCTACACGATCACGCCTCGCGAAGGCGGCGCGCGCCAGATCGCCGATTTTGTCCAGCGCACGCCGGGCGCCGGGATCATCTACGCGGGCAGTCGCAAGGGATGCGAGCAATTGGCGCAAAAGCTCGAAGGCTCCGGGCGGCCCGTGGGCGTCTATCACGCAGGGCTAGCCCCCGAGCAACGCGCCGCCGTGCAGGCCGCGTTTGTCGCCTCGGAAGACATGGTGATGGTCGCGACGATCGCGTTCGGTATGGGGATAGACAAACCCGACGTCCGCTTTGTTGTTCACGCGGCGCTGCCGAAATCGATCGAGGCCTATTATCAGGAAACCGGCCGCGCGGGACGCGACGGGGATCCCGCGCACGCGCAGATGTTCTGGAGCGCCAGCGATTTCGCCCGCGCTCGGCAATGGCTAGAAGAAGTGGATGAAGATCGTCTCGCGTCCGAACGCGCGCGCCTTAACGCTTTGGCGGGCTTGGTCGAGGCAACCACGTGCCGGCGCGTGATCTTGCTCAAGCATTTTGGTGAAAACGGGGGCGAGCCCTGCGGCAATTGTGATGTCTGTCTCGATCCGCCCAAAGTGCTCGAAGCGACGCAGGTAGCGCAAAAGCTGCTTTCGGCCGTTTATCGCACGGGGCAGAGTTTCGGCATCGGCCATATCGAGAAGGTTCTCCTTGGCCGTGACGACGAGCGCGTCCGTCAGCGTGGGCACGATGCGCTGTCGGTGTTTGGCATTCTGCGTGAGGAAGAAGCGCCGCTGCTGCGCCCGGTTCTGCGCGCGGCGATGGCGCACGATCTACTCGCGACCACCGAACATGGCGGCCTCAGATTATCGGGCGAAGCGCGCGCCGTGCTCAAAGGCGAGCGCGAAGTGACGGTGATCGAGCCGCGCAAGAAGACGCGCCGCGCGCGCAAATCGGGTGATCTCAATCCGGCGGGCGATCCGCTGTTCGAAGCGCTGCGATCCGCCCGCGCCGACTTGGCCCGCGCCAATGGCATTCCCGCCTACATCATCTTTCACGACAGCGTTTTGCGCGAAATGGCCGCGCGCAAACCCACTGATATCGACGCAATGGGTGAGCTGCAGGGCATCGGCGCCAAAAAGCTTGAAACCTATGGCGAGGCCTTCCTGGCCGTGGTGCGGAGCCACACTTGAAGCATTTAGCGCTGGACGGCTCGTGTGTAGTCGATCCGAATCCGGACCCACGACCCCACTTGCGAGCGCCCTTCGACAATCGCGGGGCGCACGCGGAACTGCCAGGCGGCGGCCATAACGGCTCGCCCGATTTGCGACCCGCGAGGGCTTTCGCCGAGCAATTCGCAGTCTTCGACATAGAAATCAGGCACGGTGCGGCAGACGATTAATGCGCTGGCCGGCGCGGTGGCGGTCGAGAGATAGCCGGACAATTCCTGCCGCGTGGGCTCACGATACCAGCGCGCGGCGTACATCGGCTCCCCATTGGGCGCGGTGCCAACCCGCTGGCTGTCAAACGCGCTGGTCGGAGGGCCTGTGTCGGGTGGGCCATAGACCTTTGCGGGCGGCTTTGGCGCGGGCTCAGGAGCCGGTGGCGGGGGAGTGGGCGGAGCGGGAGGCTGCGTCGGCAGAACAATGGGCTTGGGTTCCAAAGGTTTCGGCTCCGGCCGATCGCGTGTGTTAGGCTCTTGCGGTTGCGGGACAGGCTCTGGCTGTGGCTGCTCGCTCGCTTCAGGCTCGGGCTCTTCGGCGGTCGCTGGCGGTTCTTCGGAGGCGTTGCGCGCTTCGAGCGTCGTCACCACCGGCGCTTCTGGTTCGCCCTGCGAGACATTCCAACCCAGCGTCAGCAGCAACGCAATAATGAGCAGCTCGGCAAAGATGGTGGCCGCCAGCCCTGCAAAGCGCTGACGAAATGATCGATCGGCAGAGCGACGCGTGTAGCTTGACGATGTCTCGACGGGAGCGGGAAGGGTGTCTTCGACCAAGAGGACGAGCGCTTTTCAATGGGATCGGGGGTGGTGTGTCGGTAACCGCAAGCGCCCTTGCGCTGCAATGAACAATTCGCTGAGGGGCCGACGATGTTACAAATCGCGACTCTGGCTTAGCGGACTAGCGCGCGCCGATAAACTGCCGATAGCTGAGCGCCTCACCAATATGTTCGCGTCCCACTTCGTCCGACCCGGCGAGGTCTGCGATTGTGCGCGCCACGCGCAGCATGCGTGTGTAGCCGCGAGCGGAGAGGCGCAGCTTTTCCGCCGCCTTCATCAAAAGGGCGCGGCCTTCCTCATTGGGCGTGGCGTGTGCTTCCAGCGCGTCGCCCTGCAATTCCGCGTTGGACCGCACGCCGCGCGGTGCGGCAAAGGAGCGCGCCTTCGACACCCGCGCAGCGACCGGCGCGCTGCTTTCGGAAGGCTTGGGAAGAGCCAAATCCATAGCGCTTACCGCCGCCACTTCCACATGCAAATCGATCCGATCCAGAAGCGGCCCCGAAAGGCGCTGCTGGTATTCGCCCACACAGCGCGGATGGCGCACGCAGATGTTGTTGGCGTCGCCCGCATGGCCGCATCGGCATGGGTTCATCGCGGCGATGAGCTGCACGCGCGCGGGAAAGCTCACATGCGCGTTGGCTCGGGCCACGTCCACTTGTCCGGTTTCGAGCGGTTGGCGCAGCGATTCGAGCACCGGACGCTGGAACTCGGGCAGTTCGTCGAGGAACAGGACACCCAAATGCGCGAGGCTCACCTCGCCCGGCCGCACTTTCAGTCCGCCGCCGGTCAGAGCCGCCATGCTCGCCGAATGATGCGGCGCACGAAACGGACGCGCGCGGCTGATCTGGCCCGATTCCAGCGTGCCCGCGACCGATTGAACCATCGATACTTCGAGCGCTTCGTCGGGGGTCAAGTCGGGCAGGATGCCCGGCAAGCAAGAGGCCAACAGGCTTTTGCCTGAACCCGGAGGTCCGACCATCAGCAGATTGTGTCCGCCCGCCGCGGCGATTTCGAGCGCGCGCTTGGCCGTCTCCTGACCCTTCACTTGTTTGAGGTCCGCCGCGACGGGCGGTTCGATCACCTCTCCGCGCGCCGGTTCGGGAAGTGTGTTTGTGCCTTTGAGATGGCTAAGCAGGCTGGTGAGGTCGCGCGGGGCGAGCACGGGCACACCGCTGGCCCATTTCGCTTCGGCCCCCTGAACCGCAGGGCAGATCAACCCGCACTCCGCTTCGCTGGCGTGTAGGGCGGCGATCAGCACACCGGGAGAGGGGACAACGCGTCCATCGAGCGCGAGCTCTCCGACCGCGATCCAATCGCCCAACTGCTCGGCATCAGTCACGCCCATCGCCGCCAGCAAAGCCAGCGCAATCGGCAGATCGAAATGCGATCCATCTTTGGGAAGATCGGCGGGCGAAAGATTGATCGTGATGCGTTTGGGCGGCATCGCGAGGCCCATGGCGGCCAGCGCGGCCTGAACCCGCTCGCGGCTCTCGCTTACGGCTTTGTCGGGAAGACCGACGATCGAGAATCGCGGCAGGCCGCTCGCGACCTGGCACTGAACCTCCACCGGTTTGGCTTCCAAGCCAAGATAGGCAACCGTCCTGACGAGCGCGACCATGCCCGTTCACCCCCTGACTGACACAGCGAAAGCGCGCTGAAATCGTTATGATTTTGGAGCGCTCTTGCCCGCTTGTCGAGAGCAAAGGGCTCCGTCCGACTGGGCGCTGGCCTTTTGCGCGCGGTTGTGGCGGCTCCCACGCGACAAAAAACGCGCTAGGCGAAGGCCGCTGGTCACGCATTTCTTGACTCACGAAGTGCTTTCCCATACCTGCGCGCGCCTGACCTGACGAAGTCGTGGTTTATCCCGGCAACGTCCAAGTTTTTCCGGCAGACCGGTTATGTCGCGCTGCGGCCCGCCTGAGACGCCGAACTAGATTATTCGAGGACGAAATGAAGCGGACTTTCCAGCCCAGCAATCTTGTGCGTAAGCGTCGCCACGGCTTTTTCGCGCGTAAGGCCACCGTTGGTGGTCGCAAGCTCCTTCGCGCGCGCCGTCGCCGCGGCCGCAAGAAGCTCACCGCCTAAGAGGCTCGCAGCTGTATCCGGCTGCGTTTCGCTAAGAGAGCGGCGCATGTTGAGAAACATCGCAACCAGCGCCGCGAGCACCATGCGGGCTCCCATTGGGGGCCCGTTTGTCGTATGGTGCACGCCATGCTGAGCGTTCTAACAAAGCGGGCGGATTTCCTTGCCGCCAACAGAGGCTTGCGCAACGCGCGACCCGGCTTCGTGCTTCTAACTCGGCCTAATGGTGGCCTTGGCGTCCGCTTCGGTGTCACAGTTACTAAGAAGATCGGCAACGCGGTCGTTCGCAACCGGATGAAGCGCCGCTTTCGCGAATTGCTTCGCGAGGCGCTCCCTCAAAAGGGACTGGTCGATCATGATCACGTGTTGATTGGCCGCGCGGGAGGCGTTGAACGCGACTTTGCGACGATGGCGCAAGAGCTGGATCGCGCGCTAGACAAGGCGGGCAAAGGCAAGGGCGATGGCCCACGCGCGCGGCGCCCACGATCCAGCCCAAAGTTTCGAAAGGCGAAAGCGGTATGAAGTATGTTTTGATCGCCCTTGCTCGCGCATGGCAGTTGGGCCCTTCTTTGGTGCTTCCGCCGACCTGTCGCTACTCGCCCTCATGCAGCCAATACGCGATCGAAGCGCTCAAGAAATATGGCGCTCTCAAGGGTGGATGGCTGGCGCTAAAGCGGCTAGGGCGCTGCCACCCTTGGGGAGGGCATGGGCACGATCCGGTGCCTTAAGGCTGTAAAAGCCGGGGCCCTGTGCCTACCTACCCAAACATCTTGAAGCTAAACCACGTCAGGGATCGGTCGATTTGAACAATTCGCGCAACTTGTTGCTGGCCTTTGCGCTTTCCGCCTTACTGATCTTTGGCTGGGATATCGGCATGGGATATTTCTACCCGCAGCCTGAAAAGCCGGTGGAAACGGCC